>JBGPHP010000060.1:0-15689 GCA_041484445.1 Gemmatimonadota bacterium | reverse complement strand
GGCGAGCATCCGCGGCTTGCCGCAATCTCGCGCCGCCGGGGGGGCGCCGCTAGAATCCTGGGCGTGCCACGTCGTGCGATCGGGCCGCTGTGCTGGCTGTGCATGGGGGGGGGGGGGGCGGGGGGGTGGGGGGCCGCCGGCGCAGCGCCGCGGCGCGGGGCCACCGTGCTGTTCGCCTCCGGCGCCGATCTGGAGAGCATCAATCCACTGCTCACGGGGACGCACCCGCTCGCCAAGCAGGTGCAGCGCTACGTGCTGCTCACGACCCTGGTACGGTACGACTCGACCCTCACGCCGCAGCCCTATCTGGCCCGCCGGTGGCTCTGGTCCTCGGATCGCAGGACGGTGACGCTCACGCTCTTCGCGGGGCTCGCCTGGGACGACGGCCGGCCGACGGTCGCGCGGGACGTCGCCTGGACGCTCGACGCGGCGCGCGACCCGGCGACGGGCTACCCGCGACTGTCGGACCTCACCGCCGTGACGGAGGTGCGGGCGCCGGATGACACGACCGTCGTCGTCCGTTTCCGCACCCCCCAGTCGCGGCTGCCCGACGTCTTCGCCGATCTGGCAATCCTTCCCGCCCACCTGCTGGGCGGCGTGCCCCACGCACAGCTGCGCCAGGCGGCCTGGAACGAGCATCCGGTGGGAAACGGACCGTTCCGGTTCGTGGCGCACGAGCCCCACCGCCGCTGGGTGTTCGTGCGCAACCCCGCGTTCCCCGGGACGCTGGGCGGACCGCCCCGGCTGGAGCGCCTCATCTTGGTCGTGGTCGACGAGCCGATGACCAAACTCGCCGCCCTGACGTCGGGGGAGATCGACTTCGCCGGGATCAACGCGGCCCATGCCGAGTTCGTCCGTCGCGATCCGGCGCTCGTGGTGTTGAGCTACCCCCTCATGTTCGTCTATGGCATGGTGTTCAACACGCGGCGGCCGCCGTTCGACGACGAGACGGTGCGGCGCGCGGCGGCGCTCGCGATCGATCGCCGTGAAATCGTCGATGGGTTCCTGTTCGGGTTCGGCGAGCCGGCCGATGGCCCGGTCCCCGCGTTCCTCCCGGGGTACGTCCGCGTGCCGCCGGTTCCCTTCGCGCCCGACTCCGCCCGCCGGTTGCTCGGGGGGCGACACCCGAGTGTCGTGCTGCTCACTGTCGGCAGCGGCGAGGCGGCGTTGGAGCAGCTGCTGCAGGCACGGCTCGCCGCCGTGGGGTTCGACGTGTCGATCCGTCAGCTCGAGCTGTCGGCGTTTCTCGCCCGCGTGCACGGGCCGCGGTATGATTTCACCGCGGCCGTGATGGGCATCCAGGGCGATCCGGGACTTGGATACCTCACGCCCATCGCTGCGATCGCCGGCGTTCCCGCTCCGGCCGATCCCACCACCGCCCAGCACGAGATCGCCGAGCGTCAGCCGGCGGCCTGGCTCTACCTGGCCCGCGGGGTTCAGGGGATGAACCGCCGGGTGCACGGCGTCACGATGGATGTGCGCGGCGAGCTGGTGAGCGTGGCGCGCTGGTGGACGACGCCGTGAGGCGAACCGATCTCCCGTCGGCGTTCCACGCGGCGGCACCGGTGCGGCTCGACTTCGCCGGCGGCTGGACCGACGTCCCGCCGTTCTCGGCCCGTGCCGGCGGCGTCGTCGTCAACGCGGCGCTCAAGCTCCATGTGACGGCGGAGCTGCAGCTCGGGGGCCCGCTCGTCCGGCTCATCTCCCACGACCTGGGGGAGAAGGTCGAGTGCGTCAACTCCGTCGGCTTGGTGCTCGACGGACGCCTCAACCTGCTCAAAGCCGGGTTGCGCATGTTCCCGGTGCAGGGTGGTCTCACCCTGTCGACCCGCTCGGAGGTGCCGCCGGGGTCCGGGCTCGGCAGCTCCGGCGCCCTGGATGTCGCCCTCGTCGCCTGCCTCGTCACCGCCCGCCACGAGCGGGTCGATGCCCGGGAGCTGGCCGAGCAGGCCTGGCGACTGGAGACCCACGAGGCGGGTATTCCCGGTGGCCGGCAGGATCAGCTGGCCGCGGCGTTGGGCGGGTTTCATCGGCTGAGCTTCCACGATCCCGACGTCGGGATCGAGCCGATCACCCTCGACCCGGCGTTCGCCGAGACGCTGGAGCGACAGCTGGTGCTGTGCTACACCGGGCGCTCGCGTGTCTCGGGCGACACCATCGCCCGCGTGATGGGCGCCTACGAGCGCGGTGATCGGGCAGTGAGCGGGGCGCTCGAGGCGATGAAGGACATCGCGCTCGCAATGGCGGAGGCGCTGCGCGCCGCGGATCTCGCGCAGGTGGGCGCGCTGCTCACCCAGAATTGGACTCGGCAACAGGAGCTGGATCGCGGCATGCGCACCGATGAGATGACACGGCTCGAGCACGCGCTGCGGGATACGGGCATCCTGGGCGGCAAGGCGGCGGGCGCGGGAGCCGGCGGATGCATGTTCTTTCTCGCGTCGCGTCCCGGGTCGGCGGCGATCGAGACGGCGCGGGAAGCGGGGGCGACGGTCCTACCGGTCCGGTGGGCGTGGGAAGGGGGACGCGCGTGGTGACGGCGGAGCAGCTCGCAGCACGGCGGGACGCGGTCGCGACCGCGCCGGACCTCGTCGCTCTGGCGGCTCACATCGCGCGGCGCAACGCCCCGGTGCTCGATCGCTTGCCGCCCATCCCGGAAGTGAAGGCGCTGTTGTCCGTGGACGGCGGACGCTGCCCCGCCGATGGTGCCGTCCTCGGTTTCGACCCCTGGAGTCCCGACGCGCATGCGTGCCCGCGCTGCGGGCAGCGGCAGTCGGGTGTGCGCCACCATCGCGCCTGGGCGAAGTTCCAGCATCTCTGGCTCGCGGAACGGGCCGTCGAGCTCGCGACGCTCGCGGCGCTCACCAATCATTCCGCGGACGCCGCCGCGGGGCGGGCGGGCGAGCTGCTCCGCGCCTACGGCGAGCGCTATTTCCGCTATCCCAACCGCGACAACGTCCTGGGGCCGTCCCGGCTGTTCTTCTCCACGTATCTCGAGTCGATCTGGATCCTGAACTATCTGTCCGCCGCCGCACTGTTGCGCGAAGCGGACCGGCTCGACGACGCCACCGCGCGTGCGGTCCACAGCGTCGCCGAAGAGGCCGCCAACCTGATCGGTGACTTCGACGAGGGGTTTTCCAACCGGCAGACGTGGAATAATGCGGCACTGACCGCGATCGCGGTCTGGTTCGAGGACGAGGACCTCGCCCGGCGGGCGGTGCAGGGAGAAACCGGGCTCATCGCTCACCTGCGCGGTTACCGGGAGGACGGCCTGTGGTACGAGGGCGAGAACTACCACCTGTTCGCGCTGCGGGGCATGCTCCTGGGAGCGGGATGGGCGGGGCTCGCGGGCATGGACTTCTGGGGCGAGCCGGAGCTGGCGCGTGCGCTCGCCACCGCGTTGCGCGCGCCCGCTCTTACGGCGCTCCCCGATTACACGTTCCCAGCGCGCAAGGACGCGCGCTTTGGCGTGTCCCTCGCGCAGCCGATGTACCTGGAGTTGTGGGAGACGGGTCTGGGTCGGTTGGGGGGCGAGAACGACCTGGCCTTGTGGCTGCGTGCGCTGCACGAGTGCGGTCCCGTTCCCGCCGAGCTGTTCGAGTCCTATCTCCACGATGCACCGATCGGACCGCTTCCCGCGCTCCGCTCTCGCCGTGAGCTATCGTGGTGGTCGCTGCTCGAAATGGCGCCGGAGCTGCCTGTGTCGGATAAGCCGTGGTCGCCGCCCAGTGTGTTCATGGGTGGCCAGGGGCTCGCAGTGCTGCGCAGCGCCGGCCGGTATGCGAGTCTCGAGTGCGGCCCGTCGGGCGGCGGCCACGGCCATCCCGATCGGCTCAACCTCACGCTGCACGCGGACGGCGTCTACTGGCTCCCCGATTTCGGCACCGGGTCCTACGTCTCACGTGACCTGTTCTGGTACCGCTCGACACTGGCGCACAACGCGCCACGGCTCGACGGCGTATCGCAAACCCCGGCCGAGGCGCGCGTTGAGGGGTTCGATGAGCGCGACGGCTGGGCATGGGCGCGGGCGCGTTTCGGCTCCGTGTCGCGCTCGGTGGTCATGGGCCCCGGCTATCTCCTGGACGTCGTGGATCTCACGGGCAGCGAGGAGCGCCTGCTCGAGGTCCCATGGCACTTCCAGGGGCGTGGGGACATCGCCGGCGGGACGTGGCAGGAAGGCACTCTCGCCGATGGGGAGTTCGTCACCCGCTGCGAACGGCTCGCACCGGCCGGAACGGCGCCGGTCGTGGCGGAGCTGGCGGCCGATGGCCGGCAGCTCACGGCCCATTTCGCATCACCCGCCGAGCTGCTGCGGGCCGAAGCACCCGGCCCCCCCGGCGGGGCGCGACAGACGTTTTACCTGCAGCGTACCCGGGCGCGCAACGCCCGCCTCGTCACGGTCCTCGAGCTCGGGGGCCCAGGCAGCGCCGTGCGGGCGGTGCGGGTGCGTGGGGAAATCGTCGAGATCGACACGGAGAGCGGCACGGAGCACCACCGGTTCACCGGAAAGGACTGGCTGATCGAAGCACCGGCCGGGCGGGTGGTCCTGGGCACCGCGGTGACGCCGCCCGTGCGCCTCGATACGCTGCTCGACCTGGAGCCGCCGAGTCGGCCCACCGGCGCGGCACTGCGCTCGGATGCGCCGCCGCCGCTCGACGGGTCCACCGACGGATTCGATGTGTCCGAGCCGCTGCGACTCGACCTGGAAGATCAGTATCGCCGCAGCGAGGAGCCGTATGCGGGGCAGGACGAGTTCCGCGCGGTGTGCTATGCCAACTGGGACGAGGCCGCGCTCTACCTGGCGGTGGAGGTGACGAAGCCGGAAGTCGTGTTCCGCCCGGCCGACGCTCCACCGCTGGGATTCGACAACGAGCCCGACGACATCCACTCCGACGGCCTCCAGGTGTATCTCTCGGATTCGCGTCCCGAGCCACGGTCCACGGGGTTTCTGATCGTGCCCGACGAGCGCGGAGCGGCGCTCCGGCTTCGGCCGGTCTCGGACGCCGCGGGCGACTCGGCCGGTGTACGTGGCGCCTGGCGCCGGACCGACACGGGGTATTGCGTGACGCTGGCGATCGCGTGGCCCGAAGGATTGCTCACGCACGTCGGCGGCCGCGTGGGCTTCGACCTCATCGTGAACGAGCAGCTGCCGGGGCGCGAGCGGCGGGCCGGACAGCTCGTGTGGAGCGGCGGCAACGGCTGGGTATGGCTACGCGGCGATCGGCACGATCCGGGAAGGTACGGCGTGCTGGAGCTGGTCGGATGATCGTCGTCGTGCTGCTGGAGCCCCAGGACCTGGTCAACATCGCACACGTGGTGCGGGCGATGAAGAATTTCGGGGTCAAGGACCTCCGCTTGGTGAACCCGGGCGAGTACGATGCGCACCGCGTCGAGGGAATCGCCCATCAGACGCACGACGTCGTGTCACGCGTGGCGCTGTTCGACGAGCTCGACGCCGCCCTGGCCGACTGCGTGCACGTGGTGGGATTCACGGCCCGCGAGCGCTCGGCGAAGCGCAATCTGCAGCGGCCACGGCCCGCCGCGACGGAGATTCTCGCCGCCGCCGCTGCCGGACCCGTGGCCCTGCTGTTCGGCCGGGAGGACAAGGGACTCCCGAACGAGGCGTTGGATCGTTGTCATCGTATCGTGGCGATTCCCTCCGCGCCTGCCTACGCCTCGCTGAACCTCGGGCACGCGGTCGTGGTGATGTTGTACGAGCTGGCACTCGCGCGGGGCGAGGAGGAGCGACCGTTCAAGGAGCCACGCCGTCCGGCGCAGGCAGCCACGGCGGAGGAGATCGAGCGGCTGTTCCAGGATGCCGAGCAGGCGCTGGCGGCGATCGATTTCTTCAAGATTCGCGATCGGGAGCACATCATGCGGACGGTGCGCGAGATCGTGCACCGGATACCGCTCGACCAGCGCGAAGCGAAGCTGTTGCGCGCGATGGCTATCGAGGTGGTGAAATACCGTGAGCGACTGGCGCGTTCCGGGATTCACGTCGACCGGCAGTAAGCGCCCCGAGGCGCTGTTCGGCACGGGCGACGATCCGGCGCTGCCCAGCCGCATGCTGCGCGCCGCGGGGGCCCGCGTGTGGGACACGGAGGGCCGCGAGTACCTCGACTACGTCATGGCGCTCGGGGCCGTAGCCCTGGGCTACGGTCATCCGGTGGTGCAGCGCGCCGCGAGCGACGCGCTCGCCGCCGGCGTCGTCGGGCCGCTGCCGCCGGTGCAGGAAGAGCTCCTGGCCGAAGCACTGGCGCGCCGCATGCCGTGGATGGAGCGCGTCCGGTTTCTCAAGACCGGTGCGGAGGCGGTCGCGGCGGCCGTGCGGATCGCGCGGGTCGCCACGGGGCGCGAAGAGGTGCTGGGATGCGGGTATCACGGCTGGCTCGACTGGTGTCAGGGACGCGCCGAAGGGGTCCCGCGAGGGACGCGTGCCATCTTCGCGGAGCTGCCGTTCAACGATCCGGAGCGGGCGCGCGAGATGATCCGCTATCGGAGCGATCGGCTCGCGGCCGTGGTCATCGAGCCCGTGGTGGTGGCGGAGCCGACGCGGGAGTGGCTCGAGACCTTGCGCGCCGAGACGCGGGAGGCGGGCGTCGTGCTCGTGTTCGACGAGATCAAGACGGCGTTCCGCCTGGCGGTGGGCGGGGCCACCGAGCGCTACGGCGTCGTCCCGGATCTGATGGTGATCGGGAAGGCGCTGGCCAACGGCTTCCCCCTCGCGGCCGTGGGCGGCCAGGCGGACGTGATGGCAGGGGTGAATCGCACGTGGATCTCCTCCACGCTCGCCACCGAGTCGGTCGCCCTCGCGGCTGCCCTGGCGACCCTGGAAGTATTCGAGCAGGAGCAGGTGTGCGCACACCTGCACCGTGTCGGGACGGAGCTGCTGCACGGGTTGCATCGTTTGCAGCACGAATACCGGCATGCGGTGACGGGGGTCGGCGGGGTGGCCGAAATGTGCTTCCTGCACTACGCGAGCGAGGACGTGTCGCGCACCGTGGCGACGACCTGCGCCAAGCGCGGGCTCCTGTTCAAACGGACGGCCTACAATTTCGTGTCGCTGGCGCACGGCGCGGCCGACATCGCCTCCACCCTGGGGATCTTGGAGGACGTGCTGAAGTCGGCGTAGCGTCGCTGCGCTCCCCGGCTCAAATTCCCTCATGCTGATCGACGTCCACGCCCACTTCTTCCCGGAGCAGAGCCTGCGCGCGGATTGGCGCGACTACAACGCCAGCCGGCTGCGCGCGGGAGAGCGCATCGGTGTCACGATTCACCTCACCTCCACGCTCGGTACCTTCGGCCGCCGCTCGCCCACGTATTTTCCGTCCCCGGCGGACGTGGCGACCGGCAACGACTTCTCGCTCGCCCTCCAGCGCGAGCACCCCGGCCGCGTGCGGTGTTACGCCTGCGTCAACCCCAACTACACCGATCACGCTCTCGCCGAGATCGCGCGCTGCCGTTCCGCCGGGATGGTCGGGATCAAGCTCGCGGCCAGTCGCCGGGCCAACGATCCGTTGCTCGATCCCGTCTGCGGCCGGGCCCGCGAGCTCGGGCTGCCGGTCCTGCAGCACATCTGGCAGGGGCGGCGACGCGACTGGCCGGGCCAGGAAGCGTCCGACGGCGCGGAGCTGTGCCAGCTCGCCAAGCGGCACCAAGAGGTGAACTTCATCCTGGCCCACGTGGGCGGCGGCGGCGACTGGCGCCATACGCTGGCGGAGGTGCGCCCGCACCGGAACGTGTATCTCGATCTCTCGGGCAGTGGTGTGGACAGCGGCATGCTGGATGCGTGCCTGTCGGCCGCGGGCGCCGACCGGCTCCTGTGGGGCAGCGACATCACTATGGACACCGGCTGGGCGAAGCTGCGCTATCTCGCCCATCTGCTGTCCCCCGCCGACCTGGAGCTCGTCGCGTGGAAGAACGCCGCCCGCATTTTCCCCGCGGGCAGCTTCCCGAGCGATTGATGCGCATCGACGTCAATGCCTTCCTCGGCGCCTATCCGTGGAGCCGTGTCCCGGGGACCTCCCCCACTGGGTTGTTGGCCGCAATGGATCGCGTGGCGATCGACGCGGCCTGGGTGACGCACCTGCCCGGACTTTTCTGGCGCGACCCGACCGAAGGGAACCCCTGGCTGTACGATACATGCGGTACGTTGCCGAGGCTGCGCCCCGTGCCGGTTGTGCATCCGGGCCTCGCCCACTGGCAGGATGTCTTGAACGAAGCGGTCGAGCGCGGCGTGCCGGCGCTGCGCTGCGACCCGCTCTACTTCGGGTTACATCCGACGGGACCGGAGCTGCGCGTGCTGGCGGCGGCGTGTGGCGCGGCGCGCCTGCCCCTGCTCATGGCGGTACGTCTCGAAGACGGACGCCAACGGCATCCGAACGACGTCGCGGGGGAGCTGCCGGCCGCGGCGGTCCGGGCCCTGATTCGCAGCGACGCGGATCTCCGTCTCATCGTCACGCACGCCGATCGGGCGTTCGTCGAAGAAGTGCACTTCGGGTCGACTCCGGGGGAGGCCCGGCGCATCTGGTGGGATATCAGCTGGTTGTGGGGTCCCCCCGAGGAGCATCTCGCGACCCTGCTCGCGACGATCGGTCCGGAGCGGTTCGTGTTCGGCACGGGCCAGCCGCTGCGGCTGCCCGAGAACGCCGTCGCGAAGCTCGATCTCCTCGACCTTGCGCCCGAAGGGCGCGCCCGGATCGAGGCGGGCAATCTGCGTGACCTCATCGTCGATTGACCCGGGGTCACTCGTCGCACGTCTCGCGGGCGGCCTCATCCCGGCCGTCCCGGTGCCGTTTCGCGGCGCATCGATCGCCGCCGAGGCCCAACATGCCTACGCGCGGTGGATGGCCGGGCAGGGAATCGCGGGCGTCGCGGTCTGGGCGCATACCGGCCGGGGTCCGCACCTCACCGATGGGCAGCGACGCACCGTCCTCGACGTGTGGCGCGACGCGCTCCCCGATCGCGTGGTCGTGGCGGGTGCCGCGACGCTCGACATGGCGCGCGCGGCGCGTGCTGGCGGGGCGGACGCGCTGCTCGCGTTCCCGCGCGCGGCGGATCCCGTCGCGTGGCACGCGGCGCTGGGGGCCGAGCTGCCCGTCATCGCGTTCTATCTCTACGAGGCCGCCGGCGGAGTCGCCTACGACGACGCCACGCTCACCGCGATACTGGCGCTGCCGAGCGTGATCGGTATCAAAGTCGCCACGTTGGATTCCGTCATGTCGTTCCAGCGGATCGCCGCGTTGCTGCGCGGCGTTCCCGGCAAGCTCCTGATCACCGGCGAAGACCGGTTCCTCGGCTATTCGATTCTGATGGGCGCCCGCGCCGCGCTCGTGGGCATGGGCGCGGCGCTCACCGACCTGCAATGCGCGTTGCTGCGATCCCGCGTCGAGGGCGACGACCTCGGGTTCAATCGCCTGCTGGGCATCCTCGATCGGTTTGCTCAGGCCACCTTCGTGTCCCCGATGGAGGGATACGTGAGGCGCATGCTCTGGGCCGCAGCCGCCGACGGGGTCCTTGCGGCCGACGCCTGCGACGACCCCTGGGGACCTCCGGAGGCGCCCGGCGAGCGCGACACCGTGATCCGGGCCGTGCACGATGCGCGCGCTGCTGGCCGCTGATTTCGAGCGCTTCCGCGACGACCTGCCGCGGGATTTCGCGGCCTACGTACGGGAGGCGTATCGGATCGATCTCACCGCCCGCTACCTGGGCCAAACGCTGCCCCATCCCATCGGGAAGGGATCGGGGCAGCTCTCGCTCAACGAGCGGCAGATCGAAGAGGATGCCGCGGCCGGTCTCGCGTTCGTCGTGCTGAAGACGCTGATCGCGCAGGATGCGGCGGGTGTGCAATCGATGGCGGCCTGGGCCGTTCACGAGACGAAGATGAAGGTCGAGCGCCGCATCGTCGGCGACGCGGATCGCGGGTGGACGGTGACCTGGAAGGGTCGCGGCTGGGACCGGTCCTTCGATGACTACCTCGCGCTGGTACGCGCTGGCCGGGACTTCACGCGGGCGGGGGAGCTGCTCGTTCTGCCCTCGGTGAAATACCACCTGCCGCGCCTCGGCGTCCCGTTCGTCGAGTCGGAATACCGGTTCACCACGGCCGCCCTGGCCGAAGCCTGGGGCGACCCGCCCCTGCTCCTCGAGAAGGACTTTTCGCCCACGCTCGCCGGTGACGCCCTGGCCGACGATCGCGAGCAGATTCTCCGGTGGCTGCACGAGACGCCGGAGCTCGTGCGCTGGTCGTCCCCGATCGAGACGCTCGTGTCCCTGAAACTGATGAACGCGCGGTTCCCGGAGGACTTCCAGCACGAGATGATGGTGGCGGCGTCCGCGGCCGACGCGCTCGTCTGCTTCAATCGCCTGTTCGACGCCGCGCGGGGCGTGGCCTACGGCGGTACCGACCTGCTGGAGCGCAATCTCCGCGTGCTCGGCAGCTTCTCCTGGCTGGGCGGCGAGGAAGGTCAGGCGCCGCTCCCCGGCCTCTGTGGGACCGGCGGCATCAGCTCCGGGCGCGACGTCCTCGCCTACGCCCAGGCCGGCTGCGAGGCGGTGCAGCTCCATACGTTCTTCCAGCTTCCGCTCGACGAGTACACCGCCCGCAGCGGATCGCGCGCCCAGCGCGCGCTGCATCAGCTCGTGTTTCATCCACAAGACGGATTGATCGCCGAGCTGTGGCGCCTCGAAGGTCAGGGCGTTGTCCACCGCCGCGGCGGTGAGCTGCATTTCCTCGACCTGCCGCATGCGCATCACAAGCGCTGAGCTCTTCGAGCTCACCCTGCCGTTCCTCGAGCCGTTCATCATCTCGGGCGGCGCGATCCCGGAGCGCCGCTCGCTGATCGTGGCGCTGCACGACGACAGCGGGCACGTGGGGTACGGCGAGTCGCCCCCATTCGAGCTGCCCTTCTACTCGGATGAAACCCTGACCGGTGCCCGCGATCTGATCGCCCGTGTCCTGCTGCCCCGGGTCGTGAATCAGGAGTTCGCCGGACCGGAGGCGCTCGACGCCGTACTGCGCGCCGGCGTCCGCGGCAACCCGTTCGCCCGGGCCGGCGTGGAGACGGCCGGCTGGGACCTCGAAGCCCATCGGCGGAACACCGGTCTCGCCTCGCTCCTGGCCGAGCGGCTCGGCGTGTCGCGGGCGACCACCATCCCGTGCGGCGTGGCCCTCGGCATTCCGGATGACCGGCAGCCGGCGACGCTGACACGCTCGGTCGCGGCGGCGCTCGCCCTGGGCTACCGGCGGGTGAAGATCAAGGTGATGCCGGAATGGGACGACGTGGCGGTGCGCGCGGCGCGCGACGCGATGGCCGGCGCGGACCTGCCACTGACCGTGGATGCGAACGGCGCCTACGAGTGGCCCACCCACGAGGACCGGCTGCGCCTGCTGGATGACGCCGGACTGCTCTACATCGAGCAGCCTCTGGCGCCCGACGACCTGGTGGGTCACGCACGCCTGGCGCGCGCGCTGAAGACGCCGATCTGCCTCGATGAGACGCTGAAAAGCGCGCTGCACGCGCGTCAGATTGTGGATCTCGAGGGGCCGCGCGTCTGGAACATCAAGGTGCACCGGGTGGGTGGACTCACCGAAGTGTGCCGTATCTATCGGATCGCCGAGGCGTACGGGGCGGAGCTGTGGGCAGGGACGATGCCCGAGTCCGGCATCGGATCCCAGTCGCCCCTCGCGGTCGCCACGCTGCCGTTGTGCGCCTATCCGTCGGACTTGGAGCCGAGTGCGCGGTGGTACGGACGGAATCAGGACGTGATCAAACTGACCATGGGACGGGACGGGCGGATGGCCGTGCCCGAGCAGTCGGTCGCCCGGTTGTTGGATACGACGCGGTTTCGCGCGGTGACGCGGCAGTTACCTTGCTGAGCTTTCCCGGGAGGTGCACGTGAGCGCAGCAGCACGGTGGCGGTTCCTGTGTGTCGTGTCGGTTTTCTCGGCTGCGCTGCCGGCGGTCGCGCGCGGCCAGCACGTCGACAGCGCGCTCTTTGCCGGGCTGCGGTGGCGGCTCATCGGTCCCTACCGGGGCGGCCGCACCGTCGCCGCGGTGGGGGTGCACGGCCGGCCCACTACGTTCTACATCGGCGTCAACAACGGCGGCGTCTGGAAGTCCACCGACTACGGCCGGATCTGGACCCCGATCTTCGACGATCAGCCGACCGGCTCGATCGGCGCCATTGCCGTGGCGCCGTCGGATCCGAACACGATCTACGTCGGCTCCGGCGAGGGACTCCAGCGCCCCGACCTCTCCACCGGCGATGGCGTCTACAAATCGACCGACGGCGGCGCGACCTGGCGGCACCTGGGACTCGCCGACGGTCAGCAGATCGCCCAGATCATCGTCGATCCCGCCGATGCCAACCGGCTGTTCGTTGCGGTGATCGGTCACCCCTACGGGGCGAACGCGGAGCGGGGGATTTTCCGCTCCACCGATGGCGGCACGACCTGGCAGAAAGTGCTGTACAAGGACGCCAACACCGGCGGGATGGATCTGGCGTTCGATCCGGTGAACGCGCAGACGGTGTTCGCGGTGCTCTGGGCGGCCCGTCAGGCGCCGTGGGAGATCGGCAGCTCCTGGACGATCTCCGCCGACAACGGGCTCTACAAGTCCACTGACGGCGGCGCGACCTGGCGACAGATCACGACCGGCCTCCCGTCCTCAGCGGACGGGCTGGGCCGGATCGGCATCGCGGTGGCTCCGGGCGCCTCGGCCCGCATGTACGCGGTGCTCGGCGCAACGAAGGGCGGGGGCGTGTACCGCTCCGATGACGGCGGCGAGAGCTGGCGGCTCGCCAACGCGGACACTCGCCTGTGGGGCCGCGATGGGGATTTCAACGAGGTCAAAGTCGATCCCACGAACCCCGACGTCGTGTACGTCGCCAACGTCGTGACCTGGAAGTCCACCGATGGCGGCAAGACCTTCGTCGGCTGGCGCGGCGCTCCCGGGGGCGACGACTACCACCGGTTGTGGATCGACCCCGAGGATCCCCGGGTGATCCTCCTCACGGCCGATCAGGGCGCGATCGTCACGGTGAACGGCGGCGACAGCTGGAGCTCGTGGTACAACCAGCCCACCGCCCAGTTCTATCACGTCACGACTGACAACCGCTTCCCGTACTGGGTGTACGGCGGTCAACAGGAGAGCGGGTCGGCGGGTGTCGCGAGCCGGGGAGCGGATGGGCAGATCACGTTCCGCGAGTGGCACCCGGTCGGGGCCGAAGAGTACGGCTACATCGCGCCCGATCCGCTGCACCCGAATGTCGTTTTCGGCGGCCGGGTGCAGCGCTTCGACTGGACGACGGGGGACGTCCAGGATGTGGCGCCCGAGGCCGTGCGGAGCGGGTCGTACCGCTACGTGCGTACGTTGCCGCTGCTGTTCTCTCCAGTGGACCCCCACATCCTCTACTTCGGCACGAACGTGCTGTGGGCGACCGGCGATGGCGGGCAGAGCTGGCGCACGCTCAGTCCCGATCTGACTCGTGGCTCTTACGAGGTGCCGCCGAGTCTCGGCGATTTTTCAGGTCTCGATCCGGAGCACGGCAAGCACCGTGGCGTGATTTATACCGTCGCCCCGTCCTTCCACCGCCTGGGGTTGCTGTGGATCGGGACCGATGACGGCCTCATCCAGGTCACGCATAACGGCGGGCGCACCTGGAAGGACGTCACGCCGACGGAGCTGACGCCGTGGAGCAAGGTGTCGGTGATGGAGGCCTCCCATTACGACACCCTCGAGGCGTTCGCGGCGGTCAACCGGTTCCGGCTGGACGATCTCCGGCCCCACGTGTACCGGACGCGCGACGGCGGGATCAGCTGGGCCGATATCACCTCGGGGATTCCGGAGAATCAGGTGGTCAACGCCGTGCGGGAGGATCCGGTGCGCCGCGGGTTGCTGTTTGCGGCGACCGAGCGGACGGTCTATGTCTCGTTCGACGACGGGGACTACTGGCAGTCGTTACGACTCAACTTGCCGCCCTCGGCCGTGCGCGATCTCGCCATCCATGAGAGCGACCTCGTGGCGGGAACGCATGGTCGATCCTTCTGGATTCTCGACGACATCACACCGCTGCGGCAGATCGACCCGCTCGCCACGCCGCCGGCGACGACCCTGTATCAACCGGCGCCGGCCACGCGCGTGCGCTGGAGCCGCAACACCGATACGCCGCTCCCGCCCGACGAGCCCGCGGCCCAGAACCCACCCGACGGCGCTCTGATCGACTACTACCTCGCCACTGCGGCCTCCGCTCCGGTGACGCTCGAGATCCGTGATTCCGCCGATCATCTCGTGCGCCGCTTCTCCAGCGCCGATACTCCCGAGCCGGTGGACACGACCGCGAACATCCCGCTGTACTGGGTGCGGCCGTCGCAGACCCTCTCAGCCGGTGCCGGGGCCCACCGGTTCATTTGGGACCTGCGCTACGCCCGTCCGGCCGTGGCCGGCCGCGGGTATCCGATCGCCGCGGTCTCCCACGAAACGCCCAGCGAGCCGCGCGGCCCCTGGGTCGTGCCGGGGCGTTACACCGCCATCCTCACGGTGGACGGCCGGACCTACCGCGCACCACTGCGGGTGCGGATGGACCCGCGCGTGCCGGCGACCCGCTCGGGTCTCGGCCTCCAGCTGGCGCTGGCGCAGCACATCGTCACCGGTTTGCAGCAAGACTCCGCGGCGCTGGCAGAGCTGCGGGCGTTGCGTGCACGGCTCGCCGATGTGCGGGGCCGGGCCGACGCCGACTCGCTGCGTCCCGCGATCGACTCGCTCGCCGGCGACCTGGCGCGGCTCGAAGCCGGCAGCGGATCCTCCGAGCGGGGGTTCGCCCGTCTGGCGGACGATCTCGCCGGACTCTACGACGTGGTCGAAGGCGGCGACGCCGCCCCGACGACGCAAGCGCAGAGCACCCTGGTTCGGGTCGAGCGCGGACTGGCCGTCGCCCTCGACCGCTGGCGGGCACTGCAGGGTGCAGCGGTGGCGTCGCTCGGGCACCGGTTGCACGCGGCGGGACTGCCCCTATTGGACAAGTGATTGCCATGAAAGCACATCCGACGGTGTGTTGACCACACTCGTAGCTTTCTGTGCCCTGCAATCAGTCTCAAGCCGACAACCGAGAGAGCCGATGTCCCGACAGCCGAATGGGTACTGGGCCACCAACCTGTACAACAGCCCGCGCACGCGTCCCAAATCCGACGCACCGACCCGCGATCTCCCCAAACTGGCTGCCGGGCGCTTCCGGCGCGCACGGGAGAATATTCGTGCGCTGCGCCACGTGACCGAGCAGATCGTGTTCATGGGCACGGCCTGGAAGTGGGTGTGGATGTACGAGGTCGGGGGTCGCAAGCTCGGATTCTTGCACCCCATGGAGTCCGGGATCAGCGGCACCTTCGTGCTCACCAGCGTCGAAGAGCAGGAGCTGGTCCTGGCCGACGGCCTGCCGCGCGCGGTGAAGCACGCGGTGCGCGACGGCCGGGTGATGGACGGCGTTCGCTGGTGCTGGATGGAGTTTCCCGATCTCGAAACGGTGGACGGATTCGTCGGCGTCATCCAACTGAAACATCATCTGCTGTCGCGGCCCGACTGAGCGGGACTTGTGCGGCGTTCGGCGGTCGCGCTACATTCTTCGCGCCCGCATCCGTTGCCGTACCAAGCCTTTGCCCATAAGAGGCCTCCGCCTTGGCGACCATCCGAGGGTGCAGG
>JBGPHP010000059.1:0-15712 GCA_041484445.1 Gemmatimonadota bacterium | reverse complement strand
GCGTAGCGCGCCCGTAGTCCGGGGTCGGTCACGGCGCCGCGCAGCACCTGATAGCCGATGAACATGAAGAACAGCATCAGCGTGAGGGTCAATCGCGCGTCCCACGTCCACCACGTGCCCCAGATCGGCCGTGCCCACAACGGGCCGGTGGTCAGCATCACGAGGGAAAACGCGGTCCCGACTTCGGCCGAGGCCGAAGCGAACCGGTCGTAGCGCGGGTCCTTGAGGAACAGGAACAAGATGCTGGCGAGTCCCACCATCCCCATCGCCAGCATCGCGGACCACGCCGACGGCACGTGCACGTAATAGATCTTCTGCGCGAGCCCCTGCAAGCGCTCTTCGGGCGTGAAGACCAGCGCGCGGACGTAGATCCCGGCCAGGAGCAGCAACGCGATCGCGGTGATCCACCGTCCCCGTTGGACCAGCGTCATTCCGTCACCGTCGCCGGGAAAAGGAGCGTCGCGAGCGACACGAACGCGACATCGTAAGCTGCGAGCAACCTAAACCATCCCGCGACCTCACTCAAGGGACGGCCGGCGAAGAGCTTGGCCGTCACCTCCACCGCCGCGATGAGCGGCGGCAGCAGGAACGGCAGCAGCAGCACCGGCAGCATCAGCTCCGCGAACCGGGTGCGCACGACCATCGCGCTGAACAGCGTCCCCACGGCGATGAACCCCGTGGTCGCGAGGATCATGACCGTCACGAGCGGGGCCCACACCGCCCACACCGGCACATTGAAGAAGAGCGTGAACAGCAGCAGACCCGTGACCTGGACGACGGCCACGAACGCGAGGTTCGCCACGAGCTTCCCCAGAAACAGGCTGGTGCGGCTGATCGGGGCGAGCAGCAAGCCGTCGAGCGCTTGATTCTCGAGCTCCGCGTTGAACGCCCGGTTGAGGGTGAGCATGCCGGCGAAGCTGAACGTCACCCAGAGGATGCTCGGCGCGAGATCGATCGTCGAGACCGCGGTCGGATCGCGGCCGTGCTCGAACACCACGAGCACGAGCGCGGTGAACACGAGGGCCGAGGTGATCGCGGTCCGCGAGCGGAACTCCAGATGGAGGTCCTTGCGCGCCACCAGCCAGGCGTGCCGCACGAGATCACCCACTGCCCACCGCGTCCCGGTATTCCGTGGCGAGGACCGCCGCATCGCGCCCCGCGCGCGGGCCGAAGGCGACGAACCGGCCGGCCCGCATGAAGGCGATGTCGGTCGCGAGCTCCGTGCCCTCCTCGACGTTGTGCGTGACGAGGACCGTGGCGCGCCCCGCCGCGGCGAGCTCTCCCAGGAGACGCCGCAGCTCCTCGGCCGCGACGCGGTCGAGGCCCGTGAACGGCTCATCCAGGAGCAGCACCGAGGGATCGTGGATCAGCGCGCGCGCGATGGCGGCGCGTTGCGCCTGCCCCCGGGACAGCGTCCGCACCTGCTGATCCGCCTGCCGCGCGAGGCCGAGTCGCCCGATCAGCTCCTCCTGGCGCGCGCGCTGCGCCGGCTCCGGGACATCGTAGAGCGACGCCCAGAAGCGGAGGTTCTCGGCGACGGTGAGCGGTCCGTACAATTGCGACTGGTGGCCGATCCAGCCGATGGCGCGGCGCCCGCCGGCGAGCTCCACCGCGCCGTGCCGCGGGTTGATCAGCCCGGCCAGGACCTTGAGGAGGGTGGTCTTGCCGGCCCCGTTGGGGCCGAAGATGGCGAGCGTGTGACCGCGATCCAGCGTGAAAGTGATGCCGTCGAGGGCCCGCAAGGACCCGTAGGCGTGAGAGACGTCACGTGCCGACAGCATCGATTTGGGCGGCGAGCTCGTTCAGGTCGAAGGGCTTCACGAGGTAGGCGCTGTGGCCGAGGTCGAGCACGTGCATCAGCGGCTCCATGCTGACGTAGGCCGTGGTGACGACGACCGGGATCGTGGCGCGCTTCTGACGGATGCGCTGCAGCAGCGCGATGCCGTCGGTGTCCGGGAGGCGCAGGTCGAGCACCAGGACTTCGGGATTGAAGCTGTCGAGCTGCTGCATCGCTTCGGCCCCGGTGCGCGCGAAGGCCATGTCGTAGCGCGCCGTGAAGAACCGGGCGTACGAGGTCTGCAAGGCAGCTTCGTCCTCGATGAAGAGGACCTTACGCTTGGTGCCCGTGGCGGTCATAACCTCGGCAATATACGCGTCGCATCGGTCGCGGCTACGCGGGACGGCCTCAGCCGCCCCCGCCCTCCAATTCGAACAGGTCGTCCAGCTTCGTCAGCACCAGCAGGAACCGCAGCTCCTCGTTCGCCCCGCGCAGGCATACGGTCTGCCGCCGATCGGCTGCCCGGCGCTGGATCAACATCAGGGCGCCGAGCCCCGCACTGTCCACGGCCCGAGTCGCTGTGAGGTCGATCACCAGCCGCCCCGCACCCTCGGGGAGCTCGTCCAGGGTCTGCGAGGCAATTCGCCGAAAGTTGGTGCGCGTTTCGAGGCCCAGCGCTTCGGGAGCGGCGAGCACCCGTTCCGTCGGTTGTGCGGACATCATAGCGTGGATACACCAGCCACTTCGGTGCCAACTGGAGCGTTCCGGGCAAGCATCGCGGCAGCAAGAGGTTGCGGAAGACGGCCCGGCCCCGACCCCACGACGGGAATTCGCAGGACGCATGGCCCGGCGCATGCTGCAAACCGCTTGACCCGCCGGAGCGACCCGGCGATACCTTACCACTCCCCATCACCGCCACCGCGAGCCATGACCGATCGCATCGAGACGCTGCTCGACGAACAGCGCAGTTTCACGCCAACGCCCGCGTTCTGTGCGCAAGCGTACGTCCGGGACCCGGAGATCTACGAGCGCGCCCGAACCGACCGGGAAGGCTATTGGGCCGATTGGGCGAAGCAGCTCGAGTGGATCCGCCCCTGGGACCGGGTGCTCGAATGGAAGCCCCCGCACGCCAAGTGGTTCCTCGGCGGCAAGCTCAACGCCTCGGTCAATTGTCTCGACCGCCACGTGCGGGCCGGCCGCGGGGATCGCGCGGCACTGATCTGGGAAGGTGAACCGGGCGAGGTGCGCCGTCTCACCTACGCCGATCTGCTGGCGCAGGTGGAGCGGTTCGCCAACGTCCTGAAGGAGCTCGGTGTGGCCCGTGGCGACCGCGTCGCGATCTACCTGCCGATGGTCCCGGAAGTGGCCGTCGCGATGCTGGCCTGCGCGCGGATCGGCGCGCCGCACACCGTGGTGTTCGGCGGGTTCTCGGCGGAATCGCTGCGCGACCGGATCAACGATGCCGCCGCCAAGGTGTTGGTCACCGCGGATGGCGGCTACCGCCGCGGCGCCCTGGTACCGCTCAAGCAAAACGCCGACGACGCCCTCAGCGACACGCCGAGCATGCGACACGTGGTCGTGCTGAAGCGCACCGGCCAACCGGTGGCGATGCAGGTGGGCCGCGACCAGTGGTGGGACGACCTCATGGGACGGGCCGCCCCCCATTGCGCCCCGGAAGCGATGGATGCGGAGGATCCGCTCTATATCCTCTACACCTCCGGCACGACCGGAAAACCGAAAGGGATCCTCCACACGACGGGTGGTTATCTCACGCACGTCTATGCCACGACGAAATGGGTCTTCGACCTCAAGGACTCCGACGTCTTCTGGTGCACCGCCGACGTCGGGTGGGTGACCGGCCATTCCTACGTCGTGTACGGACCGCTCGCCCTCGGGGCCACCGAGGTGATGTACGAAGGAGCCCCGGACCACCCCGCAAAGGATCGCTTCTGGGAGATCTGCGCGCGGCACGGCGTCACGGTCTTTTACACGGCGCCGACGGCGATCCGGGCGTTCATGAAGTGGGGCACGGCCCTGCCCGCGAAGCACGACTTGAAGCAGCTCCGCCTGCTCGGGACGGTGGGCGAGCCGATCAACCCCGAGGCGTGGGTCTGGTACCACGAGCACATCGGCGGCGGGCGCTGCCCCATCGTGGATACGTGGTGGCAAACCGAAACCGGCGGAATCATGATCACGCCGCTGCCCGGCTGCACCACCTGCAAACCCGGATCCGCGACCGTCGCCTTCCCCGGCATCGACGCGCAGCTGCTGGACGGCGAGGGCAAACCGGTGCCCGTGGGCGGCGGCTACCTCGCCATCACGAGCCCCTGGCCCGGGATGTTGCGCACCATCTGGGGAGACGACGAGCGGTACCGCGAGGTGTACTGGAGCCGCTGGCCCGGAATGTACTTCCCCGGCGACGGCGCCAAGCGGGACGAGCAGGGCTACTTCTGGATTTTAGGCCGGGTGGACGACGTGCTCAACGTCGCGGGACACCGCATCGGCACGATGGAAGTCGAGAGCGCCCTGGTGGACCATCCCGCCGTGGCGGAGGCCGCTGTAGTGGGGCGGGCCCACGAGCTGAAAGGACAGGCACTCGCGGCCTTCGTGACCCTCAAGGAGGGGAATCAGGCGACCGACGCGCTGCGGGAGGAGCTGAAGGCGCACGTCGTCAAGAAGATCGGCGCGCTGGCCCGGCCCGACGACATCCTGTTCAGCGCCGACCTCCCGAAGACCCGGAGCGGCAAAATCATGCGGCGTCTGCTGAAGGACATCGCGGAGGGACGCACGCTCGGAGATACGACGACGCTGGCGGACCCGACCGTTGTGGCGCGGCTCAAGGACCAATACGAGGCGCAGGAGAGCTAGCGGCTCTCTGCTCCGTGCGTCTGGCGTACGGCCGGGGGAATCGCCACCGCCGCGATGAGTGTGATCACGATCGCGCTGCCCACGCACCAGCGGCAAATCGCGTGCAGGACGAACAGCTCGATGTAGGTGAGATAGAGGGTAAAGAGCAACCCACCCGCAGCGCATGCCGCGACTACCGTGGTCGGCCAGCGACGATCCGCGAAGGCGGGTTGCAGGCCGGCCAGGGTAACCGCGAAGATCACCGCGTATCCGACCATCCCGTAGAAGGCCACCGGCACGCCGAACAGCGCCCCATACCGGCTCGTCTGCACGTACTCGCAGCTTCCCGTGCCGCACTGCAGCCGGCCGATGATCCCGACCTTGTACATCCACAGGTACAGGGCGATGCAGAACCCGACGAGCGCGAGCAGCGCGATCGCCTGGCGGTGGCGCACTAGCTGCGCTTCCGCAGGAGGCTGTCGACCACCGCCTGGAAGGCGTCGGACGTTGCGCCGCGCGGGAACTCATGCAGCCGTCCGTTGATGAAGAATGTCGGCGTGCCGTTGACGCCGCGGGCGATGCCCTCCTGGTGACTCGCCTCGAGGCGGCCGGCGTAGCGCTGGGCGTCCATGCACGCGTCGTACTTGCCGGCGTCCACGCCGGCCGCGCGCGCCAGGTCGTGGAATGTGCCGCTCGGGTTCTTGGGGTTGCGACCCCAATCCGACTGCCGCTGATACAGCGCGTCCGCCATCTCCCAAAACCTCCCCTGCTCCCCCGCGCACTGAGCCGCCAGGGCCGAGACCCGTGACCAGGCGAAGGCCCCGCCAATTGGGAAGTCACGGAACCGCCAGCGGACGCGGCCCGCGTTGATCAGCTGATCGCGAATCGTGGGGAACTGGACGACCGTGAACTCGCCGCAGTGCGGGCACTGAAAGTCGGCGTATTCCACCACTTCCACGGGTGCGGAATCGCTGCCCAGCGTGAACCCGCGAAAGGCGCTGTCCGCCGCCGTCACCGTCACCCGCGGGCTGTCGCTCGCCGCGAGGGCGGCCGTCTGGGGCCGCGAGCCCTTCCAGATGAGGACGGCGGCTACCACCGCCACGAGACCCAGCAACGCGTAAAACCGCTTCATCCGTCGGCGTCCTTCCGCCAGGGTTCGTCGTCGTCCGGGTCGTCGAAGTGCAGCTCGTCGAGGCGCTGCTCGGCCTCATCGACGATGCGGCGACTTTCGGCGATTTCGGGCGTGTCGTAGGTCACCCTGACTTCATAGTGGAACAGCTCGCTGCGGGCATTCCCCAGCAATCGTTGCAGTTCCGGAGCGGCTTCGAGCAGCCGGCCATCCCGGTCGAGATCCTGAATCCGTGACGCCAACGCGCGCAGCAGCGCCACGAGACGCTGGGCGCGGTCCGGGCCGTAGGTCTGGTCGTGCATGGTCACCCTGGATTATACCACTCCGGTTTGCCTGGAATGGAGGGCCCCATTAGATTGCGCCCCCGACAGCTGCCCAATCGAGAAAGGAAGCCCCCGAATGGCGAAAAAACGTGAGCCCCGAAAGTTGGCGACCCCGACGGCGTTCGAGCAGGCCCGTGACGAGCTGTTTTCCCTCATCCTCCGCTGCGGAGTACTCGAAGCCACGCTCGAACACCAGAAGGAATGGTTCGACGATACGATGCTGTACCTGTCGGACCGGTACGAAAACCTGACGGAGCAGGAGCTCGATCAGCTCCGAACGCTGGGAGAACGCTACTGCCAGCCCGTCGTCGCTCGACCGACTCCGGTCGGCGCGAGTACCTGATCCGCGCCGCCGCGCGCGTGTGAGCCGGGCGCCCCGAACGGGCGCCCGTGTCGTTCAGGACCACCAGGGCGGCAGGCGGCGCCAGCGATAGCCTGCCCGGACCCGGAGCCCTCCGCCGAACCCCAGCTCGCCGAACCATCCCCGCGGCCGCCCGGCCGCGGCCTCCACACCGACCAGCACCACGAGCACGCCGACGCCCCGATAGGGACGCGCGCCCATGTACGCGACACCCATGCCTCCATACGGCGAGAGACCGCTGCGCGCCCCGGGCAGCACGAGAAACTGGGCGGTGGCCTCGAGTCGCAGTGCCGCGTGCCCGTCCGCCGATCCGACCGCCGCGAGCAGCGCCACGCGGCCTTCTCCGGGACGGGTCGCGATCCCGAGGGCGGCCCCGGTGAACGCCCTGCGAGCCCAGGTGGCGACTGGACCCACATCGACCTCCGTGGCCGTCGGTTGCTGACCCGCCAGGGGACCGGTGAGCACCGCCAGGAGCAGCGGGGCCAACCCGCTACGTGATGGCAACGTCGTAGCTGACGTGGATGTCCGGCGCGAGGGAGGTCATCACCGAGCAGTACTTCTCGAGCGAGAGGTCCACGGCGCGGCGCACTTTGGTCTCGTTGGCGCCCGCTCCGCTCACCCGAAAGAGGAAGTGGATCGCCGTGAAGCGCCGGGGGTGCTCTTCGCGCCGGGTGCCGACGACGTCCATTTCCAGCGAACGCAAGGTCACGCGCATCTTCTCCAGGATCCCGACGATGTCGGACGCGGTGCAGGTCGCCCCCGCCACCAGCAAGAGCTCCACCGGGGAGGTGGCGATCTTCGCATCGCCGTCGACGACGAGCGGCGGCCGGCCAGCGCCGCCCCCTTCGAACACGAGCTGGTCGCGCCACTGCACCGATACGCTGGCGGTTACCGCCGTCACACACCCTCCCCAGGTGCAGTCGGGGGCCGTCCCTCGCCCCGGTGTGTAGCGGCCCGCCCATAATCCCAGATGGCATACACCGAGACCGCGGCGGTGGCCCATGCGAGGGGGCGCGTCAGGGGCGATGTGGCGATCAGGGCCACGAGCGTCAGCACCTGGCAGACCGTGACCGCTTTGCCGCCCGCCCGGGCGGGCAGGGCGACCGGGCGGCGCAGAATCAGCGTGCCGGCGAACCCCAGCGCCGCCACGATGTCCCGCGACAGCACGCCCACGACCTCCAGCGGGTGAAGGCCGTGGCCGGCCAGCGTGATGAACGCGCTCGCCATGAAGACTTTGTCGGCCACGGGATCGAGCCACGGGCCCCAGCGGGATCCTCCCGTCCGCCGTGCGACGAGGCCGTCGGCGAGATCCGTGGCGGCGGCGACCGCCACGATCGCGAGCTGTTCCGCCGGGAGCGGAGCGAACGGGAAGGCCGCCGCGAGTGGAAAGCGCAGCAGCGTGATTAGATCCGCCGGACCCAGGAGCGGTTTCACTTGTGCCACCCTCGCTTGGCCGATACCTTCACCGCGTGGACCTGAATCTGCTGAAGCAGGCGGCGATCTTCCAGGATCTGGACGAAGGCGAGCTTGCGCGCGTCTCCGAGGTGTGTCGCGAGCAGAAGTTCACCGTCGGCCAGTACATCTTCAAGGAGGGGGAGCCGGGAAACCGCCTGTTCATCATCGCCGAAGGCGAGGTCCGCATCTCCCGCACCATCCCCGGCTCAGGCGAGGAAGCGCTCGCCATCCTGAAGCCCGGCGCGAATTTCGGCGAAATGGCGATCTTCGACCGCTCGGAGCGCTCGACCGACGCGATCGCCAACATCGCCTGTGCGCTGATCACGATCTCCCGCTCGGACTTCGAGCTGCTGCTCGATTTCAACCGCGACATCGCCTACAAGGTGCTGTGGTCGGTCGTCCGCCTGCTCTCGTCCCGCCTTCGGGTCACGAACGACAATCTCCGCTCGTTCCTGGCCATGTCGATGTTCTGAGGTTCGCATCAGAAACGTCTTCGCGCTCGGCGCGGCGCTCGCGATCGCGTGCGGAAACAACGCCGGTCCCACGCCCAGTCTGTATCTGACGCCGGTCCTCGACTCCATTTTCGTCGGCGATACCCAGCCCGCCCCGACGGTCCACTACACGGACGCCAACGGGAGCCCGCTGGACCCGGGCGTCGTGCGCTGGTCCTCGAGCGACGCGACCCTGCTGAAGGTCGACAGCCTGACCGGGAAGGCGATCGGACTCAAGCCGGGATTCGCCCAGCAGGTGGTGGTCGTCCACGGTGTCGCGGCGTCCGCGCTCCTCGTCGTTTCGCGCACGCTGTCGGTGTCGCTGCTGCTGGACACCCTGTATCTCATGCCGGGCGACACCATCACCGCGCCGATCGCTGTGCTGCACCAGGCGCCCGGCACCCCGACCGTCTGGTTCCGCGCCGCCCCCAACGCCGTGTTCGTGCTCGATTCGGCGACCGGCCGCGACAGCGCCAAGGCGCCGGGTGGTCCGCTCCCGTTCATCGCGTTCGCCGCGCTCGGCGCCGACACGGCGTCCGATTCGGGCACGGTGGAGGTCGTGAGCCTGACCGACACGACCGGCGGCAAAGCGGCCTACACGCTGTTCGGCACGGTGGTCCGCAGCGCGAAAGCCTCCGCGCAGGCGATCACCTACCCGCGCGACGGTGACACGCTCACCTTCCGCCTGCGCGCGTTCATCGTGCAAGGCAGCACGACCGTCGAGGCCGTCCTGGTCACCGTGCGGACCGAGGTGACCGCCGCCGGCGCCTTCGCCATCGATTCGATCTCCGGCCTGGAAGCGCTGGGGATCGGCAATCGCGACCCGTTCTGCCGGCCGCCCCGGAACTGGGGAACATGGTCCACCATCGTGACGAGCCCCGAGATTCAAGCGGTGTCGCGTCCCGGCGGACAGATCACAATTACCCGGGTCGCCCCGGTGCCCAACGGACTGGCGATCGGCGGCCGCTTCGCGTTCAGTGCGCAGCGCCTGGACCTCTACGCCGACCCGCTCGGGGTGCTTCCCGTCCGCGGGACGTTCGTCGCCCCGCTCGTTGCGGTCTCGACCCGGTGCGCCCCATGAGCTGCGAGCATCTGTTCGTCGATTTGAGCGGCGTCGCCCCCAGCCGCCTGACCGACCCGCAGGACCTCGGCGCGCTCGCGCTCGCGGCCGCCAACGCCGCCGGGCTCCACCCCGCCTCGCCACCGCTCGTTCAGGCGAGCCCGCGCGGCACCTCCGCGGTGCTCGCCTGCCATGGCGGCCACGTCGCCATCCACGCGCTGCCCGACGAGGGGTTGTGCTATGCCGACGTGGCGTCGGTCGGCACGTCGCAACCGCAGCGCGCCCTCGACGTCATCGTCCGTCGGCTCGCGCCGCGCGACGTACGGAGCGACGCCCGCCACCGCGAGGCGGCCCCGGTCGCCCAGCAGGAGCGGACATGAACGCGCTGTCGACCTACGCGGCCGTACCGCTGCGTCTCGCCGTCGGCGGCATTTTCCTGCGACACGGCATCATGAAGCTCGAGGGCGGACTCCCCGGCCTGGCGGCGTTCCTGCACGACCTGGGGTTCCCGTTCGCCAACGTCTGGGCCGTGATCCTGATCGGCGTGGAGACGGTCGGCGCGGTCTGCGTGCTGCTCGGCCTGCTGACGCGGGCCTGGGCCATATGCTTCGTCGTCGAGATGATCGTGGTGATTCTGCGGGTCCAGATTCCCGGCGGCCGGGTGTTCGAGCTCGAGGCCCTGCTCCTGGCCGGGGCGCTGAGCCTCGTGGCCCTGGGCGACGGGCCGCTCGCGCTGGGGATGAAGCTGAAGAAGAGCTAGAGCAGGATTCGCAGCAACCCCGCCTCGGCACTGCCGCGGATGAAGCTCTCGGCGTCGGTCGCGGGAATGGTGACGCCGGTCTCCTGGCGACCGAGCCGCGCGCTGGCGGCCATGTAGTCCTCCACCGACCCGCCCGCCCATTCCGCCGCGTCGTCCTTCATCTGACGGACGATCTCCTCCCACGTCCCCACGTAGATGCGTCCCGCACGCGTCCCGATCCGGTGGATATCGACGCCGGCGGCCCCTTTGCGCATCCCTTGCAGCTCGGTGAGCAGCGTGCCGAACAGCTCGAGCTGCCGCGGGTCACGCACCTGCCCGTCCGACCCGATCGCTTCGATCTCCGCCAGCAGCAGGTCGTCGGGCGAGGCCTCGGCGGTGAGCTCTCCCAGCCGGGCGTGCCACGCCGTCAGCTCGGGATCGTTATCGGCGAGCTTATAGATGCTCCGCTTCAGCTCGAGGAGTCGCCAGATCGCCAGCGTATCGACGTGGTCGTCGGGCTCCGTGCGCTCGACGTGAAACAGCGCGGCCTCGTACTCCCCGCGGTCGTACAACAGGTTCGCGAGGTAGATGCGCGCCTCCGCCTGGGACGGATCGAGCTCGAGCGCCCGTCGCAGCCAATAGAGCGAGCCCGATTCATCACCCAGCCGGTGCGCGGCATAGCCGACGCACGCGGCGGCTTCCGCCGAGTCGCCGTGGGCGGCGAGGGCCACTTCGAAGAATCGCCGCGCCTGGTCCAGCACGCCTTCGCGGAACAGCGCGCGTCCCACCTGGAGCATGAGGTCGTGATCGTCCCGGAATCCGAGACCGAGAATACGCTCGAAGCAGGCAACGGCGCCGGAGCGCTCTCCGAACTTCAGGAGCACCTCGCCCAGGCCGGCGAGCGCGTCTTCATGATCGGGGTCGAGGGTCAGGGCCTCCTCGAAGGCCCGTCGAGCCCACACGTATTCGTCGCGGGCCAGTCGGGCGTACCCCATCCCGACCTGCAGCTCCACGGCCGCCGGGTAGAGGCTCAGCCCTTCGCGGAGCACCTCGATGGCGTCGTCGTATTGTCCTTCATTGTACAGCTGATGGGCACGGTCGTCGTATTCGTCGGAGCTGAGGAACGGTTCCCCAGGCATTCGAGCGCTGCCCCCTGGAAGGTTGCGCTATGATACGAAAAGGCGGTGAGTTACACAAGCAGGTGTTAAGCATCGGGTGCCAGGTGTCGGGCTGGTGAACACCCGGCACCCGACACCTGACACCTGCCGTTCAGTTGGGCTTCTTGCTGGAATCCTGCGGCACGGGCGTGGCCGCCTTGGCCTTCGTCGTGTCGCGCGGCGTGCGCGTCGACTTACTGTGAGTCGCAGCGCGATGCGTGGTCTTCGGCTTCGCTTTCGTGCTGTCATGCGCCGCCGCCGGAGTCTGCGCGGGCGTCTGGGTCTGGGCGACGGCGAGCGCCGGAGCCGCGACCAGCGCCAGCGTGATGAGCATCTTCCGCATACTGGTATGCCTCCAAAGTTGGACCGGGCGGCCCACCATGGGCCGCTTCGGCCCTGAGACCCCACCGGTGGTGGGGCCGTCACACCCGGACTTCAGGGGCGCTCGTGGCTCGGCTGGACGCGGCGGGCGTGGGACACGGCGGCGGGCGCGGGACGCGGCGGCGCGGGCACGTGGGGGAGAAGGGCGCGGACGACCGCCAGCGCGGCGGCGTGGCTGCGCCCGCGTTGCAGCTCCTGCACGGCGGCCGCCGCGACGTCCAGAAAGCGCAGGCCCCGCAACCCGAGCCGCGCCCCCTCGACCATGAGGTCGACGGACGAATCCTCCGCGAAGCCGTGGCCGACCAAGTCGGCCACGGCGTGGAGGGCCGGGCCGGTAGGCTCCCCGGGCAGGGCCGCACTCAGGCGACCGACGAGCTGCGGTGACACCCCGCGCGACAGCGCGGCCGCGACGGCGGTGATTTCGCCGGGTTCACCCGGGCGCGTTTCGCCGGCGGAGCCGAGCAAGGCACGGGCGCTGCGCAGCAGATCGGCCGATGCGCCGACGGCGGCGACGATGCGGTCGGGCGCGACGCCCTTGGCGCCGCCTTCCAGCGCCTTCTGAATGAGGGGCTCGGTCGGGAGACCGGCGCGAGCGGCGTCCTCGACGATCGAATCGAGGGTTGCGAGGGTGGCGGGCGGCACGCGACCGGCGAGCCGGTCCCGGGCGCCCTGTGAGGCCAGCGGCCCGGCGGCGGCCAGCAGCAGGACGATGCTGCGGCGCAGATTCACCGGGCGATGGACCGCACGAAGAGCAGCGCGTTCTGCCGGCCGAACCCGTCGTCCACGTAGCGTCCGGCCAGCGGGTCGGTCACCCACCGTTCGCCGTCCACCACGAACATGTACTCGTGCTGGCCGACGGGGAGAACGACCGTCCCGCGCCAGATGCCGTCGTGGTCGTCGTCGCGCAGCACGACGGACCCCGAGCGCCAGTCGGTGAACGAGCCGACGACGTCGACGGATTTCGCGCCGGGGAAGCGGCCGACGAACTGGGCGATGCCCTCCTGGTCGCCGATCACCGGGCCGGGCCCGTGCCCCGGGATCACGGCGACCGCGGCGAGCGCCGCCGCCAGCGCGAGGCTCCAGACCGGACGGAAGCTGATGGTCACCGCATGCCGCTCGGTCAACCAGTGTGCGAGCCGCGCGCCCGCACTTTCGGGGGGCCGGCGCACTTCGGCCATCACCCGCGCCGCCACGCTGGCGCGCGGCAGTGGGGACAGCGCGTGCGCGGCGCGCGTGAGCGCGTCCAGCTGCTCCCGCTGGGCGGGGGTCAGCCCGTCGGGCGGGATCTCCCCGTCCAGTACACGGTGCACCTGCGGATCGATGTGGCTCACGGCTCCTCCTTCAGCGCCTCCAGCAGCGCCACGCGAGCACGATGCACCCGCATCTTCAACGTCGGGATTCTTTCCCCGGTCGCTTCAGCCATCTCCTCGTAGCTCAGCCCCTCGACGTGCTTCAGCACGAACGCCTCGCGTTTCTCCGGCGAGATCGTCTCGAGCGCCCGTTGGACGAGGGCCAACTGCTCGGCCCGCTCCGCGGACGCCTCGGTGTCCGACGGGTCCGGGAGCGGCGGCGCATCGTCGAGCGAAATGTCGGACGCCGAGCGTCGCGCGAGGTGGCTGCGGCACCGGTTGCCCACGATTCGGTACAGCCAGCTCTTCAACCGCGCGGGGTCCCGGCAGGAGGCCAGGTGACGGTACGCCCGGACCAGCCCTTCGGCGACCGCATCCGCCGCCGCGTCGGGGTGCCCGAGCATCCGGGTGGCGTAGCGCAGCAGGCCGGACTCGTACCGGCGGATCACGATGCCGAACGACTCGACGTCACCGGACAATATGCGAGCCACGACCTCCGGATCGGAGAGCTCCCGGTCCGTTGGCAAGACCCGCGGGGAATTCATTCGGTCACTGTCGCGCGTGCGCGGCTGCCAGCGCGTCCTGCGCGACCAGCAGAAAACTCGCGGCGCGCAGGCCTTCCCCCTGCACCGCGCCGGCGAACGCCTCGAGCGTCGCCTCGGCGCGGCGGCGGTAGTCGGCCTCGCCGGTCGCCGCGGCGAGACCGAGCAGCATGTGGGCGGCCCAGGCGTTGGCACCGGGCAGCAGATCGTCGAGTACGGGCTTCACACGATCGTCGAACGGCGCCGCGGGGGCATCGCGGGCCGCGATGTCGAAGTAGCCGCCGTCGGCATCGGCGAATTCCCGGTCCAGCACCGCTGCCAGATCCTTGGCGACGTCGAGGTAGTGTCGCCGCCCGGTGGCGGTGTAGGCTGCGACGCAGGCGTCGGCGACCTGCACCTGATCCTGCAGCAGCCCCGTGAGGGCGCCGGTGGCCGTGTGTCGCACGCCGGTGCGCGGCGCGTACACCCGGCGCAGGAGCGAATCGAGCGCCGCCACCGCGCGGCGCTGAGCCAGCGAATCGCGCAGACCATCGGCAGCCACGATCGCGGTGGCGATGGCGTACCCGTCGCGATCGGCGAACAAGGCGCGGCCGTCGCGGTAGGTCAGCGTCCGCAGCAGTCCCGTCAGCTGATCCCGGCCCGCGTCGAGGAAGCGCGGGTCGGCGGTGAACACCCAGGCGAGGGCGAGCACCCGGGCCAGCGACGCACGGACGATCTCGGGCGGCTCGTCGAGCGAGCTCGACACGACGGTCCCCGAGTCGAGCAGGGTCGCGAGCGCGGCGCGCGCGACCGCAAACGCCGTGCTGTCGCCGCTGCGGGCGTACTCGGTGAGCAGCAGCACGACGCCCTGCGCCGTCGCCAGGCCATCGGCGCGGCGCCCCGCGCGCACGGAGGCTTCGATGCCCGCGCGCACCGCCCCGATCTCGCCCGCCAACGCCTGCGGCCGCAGCACGCCGTGCGCCCCCTGCCCCCGGGCCAGCGCGAGCTGCCGCACGACCGCCGCGTGTCGCGACAGAAACTCGCGCCGTTCGCGGAAGTCCCGCGCGATCTCGGGCAGCAGCTGCTTCAAGCCGCGGCCGGTGACGGGATCGTCACCGGGGAAGTACGTCCCACCGAAGAACGCAGCGCCGTCGGGGGTCAGAAACACGGTGAGGGGATAGCCGCGCAGGCCGGCCAGCGACAGCACGGCGGCCTGATAGCGCTCGGCGACGTCGGGTCGCTCGTCGCGATCGACCCGGACCGGTACGAACAGGGAGTCGATAAGGGCTCCGAGATCGGGGTTGGAGTACACCTCCCGATCCATCACCGTGCACCAGCGGCAGTCCTCGGCGCCGACGTAGAGCAGCACCGGCCGATCCAGCCGGGCGGCGAGCGCAAACACGTCGCGGCTCCACGGCTGCCAGCTGACCGGTTGGCGGGCGGCACGCGCCAGGTAAGGCGTCGCCGTCTGCGCCATGCGGTTCACGAGAGCGCCGTGTTCGGTCGCGCAAGCCAGTGCGAGCGGCACCAGCATCAATGAGGCAGACGGGCGACTGGGCATGGATAGGCGAAGGGGAATGTACATACCCGGACGGGTGCCGACCCGTTCCCGTTCCACCGCGGATCACGCAGCGGCGGCCGGTGTTATGCTACGGCGGCATGACTACCCCCGCGACGACGATCACGCCAAAGGTGAATGGGCCGCTTCTGGTGCAGGGCCCGGTGCGCATCACGGCGCCGGACGGGAGCGAGATCGCCGTCCCGCCCCGCAAGGACGGGACACCCGCGCAAGTCATTGTCCTGTGCCGTTGTGGCGGGTCGGCAACGAAGCCGTTCTGCGATGGTTCGCACAAGCGGAACGGATTCGACAGCGCCGGAGGCGCTTCCCCGGCTCCCCGGCCGTAAGCGAGGGGTGTTATAGTTGGTGCCGGTCCCGGGCCTCTGCCCCGTCCGTCTCGACGGGCTGGCGCGGCAGGCCCCGTGCTGTGAGCCCTGTCTCTGTGGAGGAGACGCAATGGCGAAGGCGGGAAAGACCCCGATGGCGGCCGACGAGGGGTACTGTGTGAAGTGTAAGACCAAGCGGAAAATCTCCAACGCGCAGGAAGTGAAGATGGCGAACGGC
>JBGPHP010000058.1:0-15806 GCA_041484445.1 Gemmatimonadota bacterium | reverse complement strand
GCCGGAGGCCGTCGTGAGCCTGCAGGAGTTCCGCACCGGCGACACGCCGCTCCCCGACGTCGTCATCCTGACGCACAAGCTCACGCGCGACTACGACATGGGCTCGGAGACGGTGCGAGCGCTGCGCGGCGTCAGCATCCAGATCCGCAAGAACGAGTACGTGGCGGTGATGGGCCCGTCGGGCTCGGGGAAGTCCACGCTCATGAACCTCGTCGGCTGCCTCGACACTCCGACGACCGGCGAGTACTGGTTGAACAGCCAGAAGGTGAGCGACCTGGTGGACGACGAGCTGGCCCGGATCCGCAACAAGGAGATCGGGTTCGTCTTCCAGACGTTCAATCTGCTGCCCCGCGCCGACGCGCTGCACAACGTCGAGCTGCCGCTCATCTACGCGGGGCTTGGCTCCAAGGAGCGCCGCGCCCGCGCGGCGCAGGCGCTGGAGCGCGTGGGGCTTGGGGACCGGATGGACCACCGGCCCAACGAGCTGTCGGGCGGCCAGCGCCAGCGCGTGGCGATCGCGCGGGCGCTGGTCAACAACCCCAGCATCCTCCTCGCCGACGAGCCGACCGGAAATCTCGACTCCGCGACCGGCGAGGAGATCATGAAGCTGTTCGAGGAGCTGTGGTCGTCCGGGCAGACGATCGTCCTGGTCACCCACGAGCAGGATATTGCGGCGCACGCGCGCCGCCAGATCCACCTGCGCGACGGTCTCGTCGAGCGGGATGTGACGATGGAGCGTACCCCGTGAAGCGACTGCTGCTGACGGCGATCCTGGCGGCCGGCTGGACCGCCTGCAAGAAGGCCCAAACGGCGCCCGTCTACGAAAAAGTGGCGGTGGAGCGGCGCGATATCGTCGTGACCGCGTCGGCCGCCGGCGCCATCCAGCCGCTGCTCACCATCGACGTGAAGTCTCAGGCGTCCGGCGCCATCACCGAGATGCGGGTTCAGACCGGCGACGATGTCCGGCCGGGCCAGCTCCTTGCTCTGATCGATCCCCGGCTCCCCAAGAGCGCCCTCGACCAGGCGCGGGCGAACCTGGCCGTCGCCAAAGCGCAGTTCGAAACCGCCACGACCCAGCTGGCCCGGGAAGACACGCTCTTCAAAGTCCAGGCCATCACGCAGTCGGAGTACGAGACGGCCAAGGTCACCTTCGCTCAGGCGCAGGCGGGGCTCGTCAACGCCCAATCCAACCTGCAGGACGCGCAGATCGCCTGGGACCAGACGCGCGTGACCGCCCCCCTCAGCGGCACGATCATCCAGAAGAACGTCGAAGTGGGCACGGTGATCTCGAGCCCCGCCCGGGACGTGGGCGGGGGCACCGTCCTGTTCCGCATGGCGAACCTCGACACGGTGCAGGTGCAGGCGTTGGTGGACGAGACCGACATCGGAAAGATCCAGCCGGGGCTGCCCGTCACGATCACCGTCGACGCCTACCCCAACCGGCCATTCGACGGCTCGGTGTTGAAGATCGAGCCGCAGGCGCAGGTGACCCAGAACGTGACGCAGTTCCCCGTGCTCGTGAACATCGTGAACCCGAATCACCTGCTGAAGCCGGGGATGAACACGGAAGCGGAGATCCACGTCGGCCAGCGCCAGGGCGTGCTCGCGATTCCCAACGCCGCGCTGCGCACGCAGGGAGACGTCGCCTCGGCGGCCCAGGTTCTGGGCCTCGACCCGCAGGCCGTGCAGCAGCAGCTGGCACAGGCGGCCGCGCCGCGGGGCGACAGCGGCGGCGCGTCGCTCGGCGGCGGCGGAGCGCGCGCCGATGCCAACCCGCCGCAGGGCGGGAAGCCGGGACAGACGCAGGCGACGCTCACGCTCCCCGACGGACGACAGATCCCGCTGCCCGCCGGCGTTACCGCCGAGCAGGTGCAGGCCGCGATGCGCAAGCGGTTTTCGGGTGGTCAGCTGACGCCCGCCGAGCAGGCGATGCTGCGGCAAGTGTTCGCGCAGTTCCGCGGGGGCGCGGGCGGAGGACCCGGCGGCGGCATGCGGCAGCAGACGAACGAGGGCGGCGGGCGCTACATCGTATTCGTGCTGCGCAACGGGACCCCGACGCCGCTGCAGATCCACACCGGGCTCACCGACCTCGACTATTCGGAGGTGACGAGCGGGTTGACCGAAAAGGACACCGTCCTCGTGCTGCCGTCGGCATCGCTCGTCAACTCGCAGCAACAGTTCCAGCAGCGCGTGCAGTCGTTCACCGGCGGCGGCATCCCCGGCATGCGCCAGCAGACCGGCGGGACGCAGAAGGCTCCGACGCCGAGGTAACGATGCTGCTCGACGAGACCGTCCGCGTCGCCTTACAGGCCATCCGGGCCAACAAGCTGCGGTCATTGCTCACGGCCCTGGGCATCATCATCGGTGTCGGCGCTGTGATCACGATGATCGCCCTCGGCACGGGCGCGCGGAAGGCGATCGAGGCCCGCATCCAGGCCCTGGGCCCCACGCTGCTCACGCTCTTCGCGGGCCAGAGCTTCCGCGGCGGCATCGCCCTCAACAACCGGGTGAGCCTCACCATGGATGACGATACGGCCCTGGCCCAGGGCGCCCGTTATATGGCGGCGGTGGTGCCCGAGCTGGCCGGCAATCTCCAGGTGCAGCGCGGCAGCCAGAACGTGAACGTCAACATCGTCGGGACGATTCCGGCGTATGTCCCGGTGCACGCCTACACGCTGACGTCGGGCCGGATGTTCACCACCGGCGAAGACCAGGCCCGGCGGCGCTTCGCCGTCATCGGCGCATCCGTCCCCGACATGTTCAACGCCAACGGGGCGGCGATGATCGGGCAGGAAATCCAGATCCGCGGGATCCCGTTCACGGTCATCGGGGTGTTGAGCGAAAAGGGCTCACAGGGTTTCAACAACCCCGACGAGCAGGTCCTCATTCCGCTGCAGACGGCGCGCTATCGCATCATGGGCACCGACCGGTTGCGCTCCATCACCTGCCAGGTGGACAGCCTCCAGCATATGAACCTGGCGATGATCGAGATCGAGCGCGTGCTGCGCCGCCAGCACAAGATCCGCACCGGCGGCGAGAATGACTTCCAGATCCGCAATCAGGCGGACGTGCTTTCGACCTTCCAGCAGACGACGCAGACCTTCGGGTTCCTGCTGGCGGGGATCGCCGCCGTCAGCCTGCTGGTGGGCGGAATCGGAATCATGAACATCATGCTGGTATCGGTCACCGAGCGCACGCGCGAGATCGGCGTGCGCAAGGCACTCGGCGCCACCCGGAGCAACATCCTGCTGCAGTTCCTCGTGGAAGCCCTGGTGCTCTGCCTGGTGGGAGGCACCGTGGGCGTGCTGCTCGGCTCGGTGGGCGCGCTGGTGCTCTCCAGGTTCGCGCATTGGAATACGGCCATCTCGCCGTTCTCGATCCTGCTGGCCTTCGCCTTCAGCGCGGTCGTCGGCCTGTTTTTCGGCATCTACCCCGCCCGCCGCGCGGCTTCGCTCGACCCGATCATCGCCCTCCGGTACGAATAGCCTCGTTCGGCCAAGCGCGCTGGGAGCGGGACGAACGGGACTTTTCGCCCGACGATTCGTAGGCGGGCCGGCGTTGCCGTCCACCTGACAAGATCCGGGCAATACCACCCACGAAGTTCCACGCACTATTATTCCGCCATGTTCGCTCTGCTCTTGGCGCTTCAGGCCCCCGACCCTCGCCCCATCTATCGCGGCGGTGCCCGCGAGCTCGACGTCGCCCCGCCGCGCATCGAAGCGCCGATCCGGATCGACGGCGTGCTCGACGACGCGCCCTGGAGCCGCGCCGCTCTGCTCACCGGCTTTTCGCAGTACCGTCCCTCGGACGGCCGACCGGCGGAGGACTCGACCGAGGTCCTCGTGTGGTACGCGCCCGACGCCATCTACTTCGGCATCCGTGCCTATGAGCGGCACGGGGCCGCCGCAATCCGGGCGACCCTGGCAAACCGGGACAACATCGACGCCGACGACCGCGTCCAGATCCTGCTGGATACCTACGCCGATCATCGCCGGGCGCTGCTGTTCGCCGTCAATCCGCTTGGCGTCCAGGAGGACGGCATCTGGAGCGACGGCGTGGAGGCCTCCGCCGGCGGCCCACAGGCCGGCGGCCGATTCGACGCGACCATCGACCTGAATCCCGACTTCGTATTCGAGTCCCGCGGGCGGGTCACGCCGGACGGCTACGAGGTGGAGGTGCGGATTCCCTTCAAGAGCCTGCGCTATCAGTCGGCCGACCCGCAGAGCTGGGGAATCCAGATCGATCGCGTCACCCAGCACACGGGCTACGAGGACACCTGGACGCCCGCGGTGCGCGCCAACGCCAGCTTTCTCATCCAGTCGGGCCGGCTCACGGGCCTCACCGGCCTGCATCGCGGGCTGGTCATGGACATCACCCCCGAATTCACCACCAAGGTCAACGGCGCGCCCGGTGTCGCGACCTACGGGTACACGACCGAGCCCGACGTGGGCGGCACGCTGCGGTGGGGCGTCACCGAGAATCTCAGCCTCACGGCGGCGGCGAACCCCGACTTCTCCCAGGTGGAAGCGGACGTCGGTCAGGTGACCGCGAACGCGCGCTTCCCGTTGTTCTTCCCCGAGAAGCGGCCGTTCTTCCTCGAGGGGCTGGAGCAGTACGACTCGCCGAACCGCCTGATCTACACGCGGCGCGTGGCACAGCCGCTGGGCGGCGCAAAGCTGACCGGCAAGATCGGCGGCACGAACGTCGCCTACCTCGCCGCGGTCGACGATCGGAACCAGTCGTTCACGGGGAGCAATCCGATCTACAATCTGCTGCGCGTGCGCCGCGATCTGGGCGCGAGCTCGACCGCCGGCCTTGTGTACACCGACCGCGAGGACGGCAGCGACTACAACCGGGTCGCCGGGGCCGACCTGCGCGTCGTATGGCGCAAGCTCTGGTTTACCCAGGCCCAGCTGGTGGGCTCCTGGACGGGAGGCAGTGGGGGGGCGGGAAGCACCGGGACGTTGTGGGACCTCACGGTGTACGACCGCACCGGCCGTGCGTACGGCAATCACTTCGAGATCGAGGGGATCAGCCCGAGCTTCGTGGCGGGGTCCGGGTTCGTTCCCCGCACCGATTTCGTACAGGCGCGCTTCTTCAACCGGTTCAGCTGGTACGGCGGGACCGGCGCGCTGATCGAGCAGATCTCGACGTTCATCGGCGTCGACCCCTTGTGGCACTACGACGACTTCCTCCATCTCCGCAGCACGATCGAGGGCGGCCTGACCGACACCTGGACCGCCAGTCTGCGCGGCGGTTGGGGCGTCACCGTCAACCTCAGCGACAACCAGCAGCGGTTCGACCGCGCGGCGTATGCCGGCTATGCGACCGACAGCGCCGGCTCGGCCTTCGTCACGCCGCACGGTCTCTACAACCTGCTGGGCGGAAACATCGGCGTGAACACGCCCAACCGCCCCCTGACCCTGTCGACGAGCGTCGGGTACGGCGCGACGGCGATCTTCGCGGAGGCCGCCGAGGGCCGGGAGCTGGACGCGCAGGCCTTGCTCACCTGGCGGCCCACGCAGTCGGTGCGCATCGAGGGATTGTGGACGCACCAGCGCATCCGGCGGGCGCGTGACGGCAGCCGGTTTTCCACGGCCAACATCCCCCGCCTGAAGCTCGAATACCAGCTGAGCCGCGCGATCTTTTTCCGTTACGTAGGCCAGTACTTCGCCCAGCGGCGGGACGCCCTCGTCGATCCCCGGACCGGCTTGGCGCTGGTGCTCGATTCCACCGCGCAGCAACGCGTCGGCCCGGCGGGCGCGAATGTGGTCAACAGCTTCCGCAACGATTTCCTGTTCTCGTATCGGCCCACGCCGGGCACCGTGCTGTTTCTCGGGTACGGGGCATCGCTGGTAGAGCCGGACGCCTTTCGATTCCAGGATCTGCACCGCACCGGGGACGGGTTCTTCATCAAGGGAAGCTACCTCTTCCGCCTGTAGGCCCCGTAGGGCGAATACGGACCCTGACCGATCGGGCGACGCGAGGTATTATGCGGCAGGTCCCCCAGGAGGTCCCGATGCGCGCTCGTTGGACGGTCCCCACGCTGGTCACCTGCCTCGCCGCAGCTTTCGCTCCAACGCTCGCTGCACAACCCCAGGATACGCTCACCTTCGTCGCCGTCAGCGCCGGCGCGCGCCACACCTGCGCGCTCACCACGGGCCAACGGGCCTACTGCTGGGGCGACAACAGCGAGGGCGCGCTGGGCAGCGGCGAGCGCATGGACTCTCCAACGCCCATCCCGGTCGCCGGCAACCTCAGGTTCCTCGCGATCGATGCCGGCGTGGAATTCACCTGCGGAGTCGCCACGACGGGCGACGCGTACTGCTGGGGTCGCAACGAGACCGGAGCGCTGGGCAACGCCGCCACGCCTCGCAGTTTCGCACCGACGCCGGTCACGGGCGGCGTCCTGTTCCGCACGATCGCCGCGGGGGCCGATCATGCCTGCGGCGTGGCCGATGACGGCCAGGCGTATTGCTGGGGGGCGAATGATCGGGGACAGCTCGGCACCAGCGACACGCTCTCCAGTGCGCGCCCCTTGCCGGTGGCGGGCGGTTTGCGGTTTCGCTCGATCACGGCGGGAGACGAGCATACCTGCGCCGTGACGGTGGACAGCCTGGCCTACTGTTGGGGCAGCAACCGGCGCGGTCAGCTGGGCGTCGGGACGCACGGCGAGCGACGCGGTCCGCAGCCGGTCGCGCACCACCGGCACTGGCGCATGCTGAGCGCGGGCGCACTGCATACCTGCGGCGTCACCGCGGACCCGCCCCGTCCCTCGGTGTTCTGCTGGGGCGACAATTTCCACGAGCAGATCAACGCGCGGAACTCGATCGCCAACCTCGGCGACCCCATCCTGTGGTCGCCGACGTTCGCCGGCGATCCGTTGAACCTCCAGCTCGTCAGCGCCGGTCGCTATCACACCTGTATCGTCCGGACGCAGGGAGCGACCGCGGTGTCGTGCTGGGGCGCGAACCTCGACGACCAGCTCGGGCGCCAGGTGCTCGGCCCCTACACCCAAGTGAGCGCCGGCGACGCGCACACCTGCGCCCTGCGCCCCGGCGGCGCGATTCTGTGCTGGGGAAGGAACGCCGCGGGACAGCTGGGCGACGGCTCCCTGCTCAGCGAGCAACGCCCGGTCCGGGTCACTGGCGCGGTTTCGCTCAACCCCTGAGGCTCTACCTTTCTTCGCGCGGGCCGGCCATTATTGCGGACGATGACCGGCCCCGCCCCCGCTGCCCTCCCCGAGCTCTCCGAACAGTTCAGCGCGGAGCACCGCACCAAACAGAAGCAGTTCGTGCTCGCCGGCATCCAGGCGCGCTGGCGGCTCATTCTCGTGGGCGTCCTGTTGCTGGCGACGGTGCGGCTGATGGACGTCGTCCAGGTCTCGTGGGTGTTCCTGGCCGGCTTCACGGCCGCGACGGTGGCGGCGAATTTCGCGATGACCCGGCTGGTGCGGGAAACGACCTTCCGCTCCGGGTACGTCCTGCTCACGCTGACGCTGGGCGCGGCGATGATTTCCGCGGTCCTGTACGCGCTCGACCGCACCGGGTACCTCCTGTACGCCGCCTATCTCATCGCTCCGCTGCAGGCCGCGCTGTACCTCGGGCGCCGCACCGCCTGGACCGCGCTCGCGATCAACATCACCGGCTTCGCGATCGCCGCCTTCTTCCGGGCCGGGCAGCAGGAATGGGGCTGGGCGGTGTTCTTACAGGCGGGGCTCGTCCTGCTGTTCACCGCCATCACCCTGATCCCGCTGCTCGCGGAAATCACACGCCGCCTGCGCCGCACCCGCAGACTGCTGGCGCAGGTGGAGCGCGGCGATCTCGCCGTGCGGCTCAACGACCCGGCGGCGGACGAGCTGGGCTACCTGAGCGCCAGCGTCGACAAGACGACCGCCGCGGTGGCCGACGCCGTCCGTGAGGTCCAGCAGCAGGTCCAGGCCCTGTTGCAGCTGGCGCGGCGCCTCGGCTCGGCCGCCGGCGAGCTTCAGACCTCCACGCGGGAAATCGCGGCCACGACCGATCTATTGACCGAGGGGACCGAACGGCAGCGCCGCTCGATCGAGAGCGGGCGGAGCGCGAGCGACGCCGCCGCCCGCATCACCGCCGCGCTGCGGCAGCGGTTTCATCAGGCCGAGCGACAGGTCGGAGCGGCGGCCCAGGAAGCGCACCGGCACGGGGAGGAAATCGCGCGCGCCCGCGAGCTGCTGGAGTCCCTGGTGAGCCACATCGACCAGGCCAGCCGCGCTGCCGGCACGCTGGAGCAGGGATCCCGCGACATCGGGAAGCTGATGGACGGCATCACCCGCATCGCGAGTCAGACCGAGCTGCTGGCGCTCAATGCGGCGATCGAGGCGGCCCGGGCGGGCGCCTCCGGTGCCGGCTTTCGCGTCGTGGCGGCGGAGGTACGCAAGCTCGCCGAGCAGTCGAGCCACGCGGTGGAGGAGATCCGCGCCCGGATGCGCCTCACCCAGGAGCAGATCGAGAGCGTGGTGGCCGCGTTACGGCAGGGGCGGATCGCCGCGCAGGATGCGGGCACGGTCTCCGGCGCGGCGCGTCAGGCGCTCGACGCCATCTTCGGAACGCTCAATGAGACCACGCAATTCGCCACGACCTTCTCCGGCGAGACGGAGGATCAGGCCCGCCAGATCGACGTCGTGGTGCGGCGTATGAGCGATCTGGCGGGGATCGGCGAGGAGGCGGCCGCGGGCGCGCACCGCACGTCCGGCGCCACCAAGGGGCAGCTCACGTCGCTGAGTGAGCTGGCCGAAGCGGCCGAGCGGCTGACCGCCGCGGCGACGCGTCTCAGCGAATCCACGCGGCGGTTTCGCGTCGACGGCGCGCCCAAGACCCGGTAGGCGCCTCGACCTACTCCCCGCGTAGCGAGGTCATCGGATCGACTCTCGCGGCGCGACGGGCCGGGATCAGACAGGCCGCCGCCGCGGCGATGAGCACCAGTAACGCCACCACGCCGTAGGTCAGCGGGTCCGTCGCGCGAACGCCGTAGAGCAGAGTCGCCGCGAAGCGCGACGCGCCGAGCGCCGCGAGTGCACCGATGGCGATTCCCATCCCGGCAAGCACCAGACCCTGGTGCAGCACCAGCCCGAGCACCTGACTCGACCTGGCTCCCAGAGCCAGACGGAGGCCCATCTCCCGCGTGCGCGCCGCCACCGCGGCCGCCAGGACGCTGTAGACGCCGACCAGTGCGAGCGTCAGCGCGAACACCGCGAACACGCCGATGAGGATCATCTGGAAACGCGGGCGCGCCACCCGGCGTGACACCAGCCCGGCCATGGTCTGCAGTCCGCTGGGGCGAAGGTCTGGATCGATGCCGGCAAGTCTCGCCTCCACCGCCTGGGCGAGCGTCGAAGGCTCGACAGTGGTTCGCAGCACGAAGTAGCTGGCCCACCGCGGCGACTGGGGATACGGCCAGTAGATCTCCGGTTGCGCGGGCACCCCGGGCGTGAAGGGCGGGATGTCCGCCACGACCCCCACGATTGTCATGACGCGATCGTCGTTCCGCTCCCGGATGCGGCGGCCCACCGGATCGCCGACCCCGAAGAGCCGCCGCGCCATCGTCTCGTTGATCAAGGCGACGGACGTGGCCCCCGCGCGATCGGTCTCCTCGAACAGCCGGCCACGGCGCAGTGCCACACCGAGCGTGGGCAAGTACGTCGCGCTCATGTCGTACCAACGGGCTGCGAGCGGATGGTCCCCACCCCCGGCGCCATCGACAAAGAACTCGTCGGTCTCTTCACCTCCGAACAACGGGCCGCTCGACGCCATCCCCACGGCGGTCACACCGGGCAGGCTTCGCAGCTCGTCTTCCATGCGCGCGTAGAGCGCCGCCACGCTCCGGGCATCGCGATACGTGCCCGTCGACGCCACCGTCCAGAACGTGAGCAGATGGGCTCGTTCGAAACCGGGCTCCCACTTGAGCAGGGTGGAGAAGCTGCGCGCCAAGAGACCAGCGCCGATTGCCAGGAGGAACGCGGTGGACACCTCGGTCACGACCAATCCGCCCCGCAGGCCGATGGCCGTGCGCCACCCCACCGGCTGGTGGCCCTGCTTGAGCGCACCGGCGAGGTCCAGTCGCATGGCGCGCAGCGCCGGGACCAGCGGCGCGAGCGTCCCGACGGCGAACGTGAGGAGCAGCGTGAATCCGAGCACCCGCCCGTCCAGGCCGACATGGGTCACCCGGGGCAGGCCGTTGGGCATCAACCGCAATAGTCCATCGGCCGCCCAGGCGGCGACGACCAAGCCGGTCACCCCGCCCGCAACGGCGAGGACGAACCCTTCCGCGGCGAGGAGCCGGAACAACGCGAAACGGCTCGCGCCGATCGCGGCGCGAACAGCCAGCTCCTTCTCCCGGGCGGTGCCCCGCGCCACCAGCAAGTTCGTCACGTTGGCGCCGGCGACCACCAGGAGAATCACGACCGCGCCCATGAACACGAGCAGCGTGGGACGCACCGGGCCGACCACGCTGTCCAGCAACGGCTCGACCCGTGCACTCCAGTCGCGGTTCGTCTCCGGGTGGCTCAGGGCGAGGTCGGCCTGTATCGCCTGCAGCTCGCGCTGAGCCGCCGCGACGCCGACGCCCGGGGCCAACCGGCCGAACGTCTCGAACCCGCGCCAGCGGCGGTTCTCCTCATCGCGTGGATCGAACGGCAACGGCACCCATACGTCCACCATGCCGAGCTGCGGGATGTCGGTCTCCGCCCCGAGGACCCCGACGATCTGGTAGGTCTCTCCGTCGAGCACGATCGGTCGGCCGAGCACTGCGCGATCGCCGCCGAATCGGCTCTGCCAGAACCCGGCGCTCAGCACCGCGACATGCCGTCCCGAGGGAGTCAGGTCTTCGGTCGCAAACGTCCGCCCGAGCGACGGTGTGACCCGCAAAGTCTGGAACAACCCCGGAGTCGCGAGGCCGCCGCCCACGCCCTGGCTCCCGGTCTCGGTACGCATCGAGAAGGGCCAGGTGCGGCCGAGACCGACCGACACCAGCGCGCGAGACCGGCGTGACCAATCTTCGACGTTGGGCGGCGAGGCGACGCAGAAGCCCTCCAACGACGGATTGGTTTCGCACAGCGCCACCAGGCGATCGGACTCGGGAAACGGCAGGGGACGCAGCAGTACCCGGTCGACGATGCCGAACATCGCCGCGGCCGCCCCGCTGCCGAGCGCGAGGGTCAACACGGCGACGAGCGTGAAGCCCGGGCGGCGCAGCAGCTGCCAGACAGCGAAACGCAGATCGGCGATCAGGCTGGTCACAGTGTCCCTGTCCGAGGAGGCGTACACCGCGTAAAGGCAACTTCCGCACCGACTGCCCGACGTCACGAAGCTCCCGCGTACGAGCGAGTTCCCGTCTCACCAGCCTTGTCGAGCGCGCGCTCCTGGGATGAAGCGTTCCACTACCGGACACTCTTGCAGCGGAGTGAGTATGAAGAGCGCTTGAAGCTCACAGACCCACAGCGCGACGCAGCCGGCGAGCAGCAGCGTTCGCTTTGACACGGATCTCCTCGAGATCGGCGGTGAGCAGGCGTCCGCCCCGCACCACGACGCGACCGTCCACCACCACGTGGCGCACGTCGGCGGCCCGGGCCGCGTAGACGAGCCGCGAGACGATGTCGGTTTCGGCGGGCTGGCCGTGGGGACCGGACAGATCGAGCGCCACGAGGTCGGCCCGCTTCCCGACTTCGATCGAGCCGATCTCGCGCTCGAGCCCGAGGGCCCGGGCTCCCCCCAGCGTCGCGAGCTCCAGCACCTTCGTGGCCGGCATCGCCTCGGGGCCCAGCCGCGGCTTCTGGATCAATGCCGCGAGCCGCATCTCCTCGAACCCGTCCAGCCGATTGTTGCAGGGTGCCCCGTCGGCCCCCAGCGCCACGTGACAGCCCGCGGCCAGCATCTCGGGGATCGGCGCGATCCCGCTGCCGAGCTTGAGGTTGGAGCTGGGACAATGCACCACGTTCGTTCCCGCGCGGGCCAGGCGTCCGATGGCGTCCTGGTCGGCCCACACGCAATGGGCGAGCGCCGCGCGGGGACCCGAGATCCCCACGGAGTCGAGGTAGGCGATTTCATCCTGCCCGGTCGCGCGCTTGACGAGCTCCAGCTCGACCGGCGTCTCCGCCGCATGGGTGTGCAGCACGGCGCCCGTGCGCTCGGCTGCGTCACTCACCGCGCGCAGCAGCGGGCCCGTGCAGCTCGGTGCGAAGCGGGGAGCGAAGCAATAGCGCAGGCGACCCTGGGCCGCCCCGTGCCAGCGCGCGCACAGGTCGGACGCTTCCTGCAGCGCCCGATCGGTCGGTTCGCGCAGGCCCGCGGGGTTCGTCGCGGCGTCCATCAGGCATTTCCCCGCCGTCGCGCGCAAGCCGATCTCCTCGAGCGCCCGGAACGCTGCGTCGGTGTGCCGCACCGTTTCCATATCGAGAATCGCCGTGGTGCCGCCCAGCAGGAGCTCGGCGGAGCCGAGCAACGCGGACCAGTAGACGCTGTCGGGTGTGTGGGCTGCTTCGAGCGGCCAGATGCGCTTCGCCAGCCAGTCTTCCAGGGTCAGGTCGTCCGCGAGGCCGCGGAAGAGCGTCTGGCACAGATGAATGTGCGCCTGGACGAGCCCGGGCATGAGAATCAGTCCGGCGCAGTCCAGCGCGCCTGCCTGCCGTGGTGGGCGCCGGCGCGCGGTGCGGGGACGCACGGCGGCGATCAGGCCGCTGCGCACTTCGATGTCGGCTTCGAGAATACGGCGCGCCGCGTCCATCGTCACGACGCGCGCACCGGTGAGCCACAGGGATCGACGGGAAGGCGCGGGCACGGGCGAGCGCCGCGGTCCCTAGGTGATCACGCGGGGGGTGAGGTGCGTACTGTCGGGCTCGTCGGTCAGGTCGAAATAGGCGTCCAACTCGTCGAGCAGGTCGTTGTCGTCGTAGATCCCCGTGAGGATGCGCTCGGGCGTCCCCGGATCGATGAGGAGATACCCGTAGGGATAGTCCAGCCCCGACAGCACGATGGCGCGCCGCGTGTGATCGGGCTGCTCCACGTACACCGTGTCGGCATTGGTGGGCACGAGCGCGATGCCGTTCCGAACCAGGGTTTGCGCCACCTGCTCGGTATAAAAGTCGAGATCGCGCGACACGGACACCGCCGAATCGCGACTCAGGCTGTCCCCCGAGCGCAGCCAGAACACCACGACGCTGGGCTCGGTCACCAATCGCGGGGCGCGCAGCAGGCGGTCATGAATCGAATCCCGCGGGGCGTGCCACAGCGAAGACAGCGGGGCGCTGTCGGCGGGATGCGCGGCGGTCCGCCGCGCCGGACGGACCGACGGGCGACAGGCCGCGAGAGCCAGCAGACACAGCCAACCGTGTCGTCGCACAGGTGAGAAGATAATGAATACATTGGTCCCATGACCGAGCCGGCCGCCGCCACTGCAGCCCCGCCCGCGGTGCGCCGCCATCACTGGATCGTCCGCCTCACCCATTGGGGCGCCGCGATCGTGCTCGCGGGGATGGTCACGAGCGGACTCCAGATCTACGAAGCGTATGCGCGTTTCGGGAACCGGGGGGACCCGAGCTACCCCAACCCATTCGAGGGCGCCCGGTTCGCTCACTCGATCCGGCTGGGCGGCTGGCTCGCCGGCGGGCTCAACTGGCACTTCGCCCTGATGTGGCCCCTCGTCCTGTTCGGTCTCCTCTACGCCTCCTATCTGGTTGGCAGCGGCGAGTGGCGCGCCCTGTTCTTCCGCCCGCAGGACATCCCCAGAGCGATAGAGATGACGAAGTATTATCTGCGGCTGCGCCGGGATCATCCGCCGCAAGGCAAGCACAACCCGTTGCAGAAGCTCGCTTACACGACCGTCGTCCTGCTGGGAGCGCTCGCCCTGTCGACCGGTCTCGCCATCTACAAGCCGTTGCAGTTCTCCTGGCTCACCACGCTGTTCGGCGGATTCCAGGCGGCGCGCTACTGGCACTTCTGGATCGTGTGGATCTTCGTCGCGTTCAGCATCACGCACGTGCTGCTCGTGTTCCTGGTGGACCCGGCCAGCCTGCGGGCGATGCTCACCGGCCGGTACCGGGGGAGGTTCCCGAGCCATGGCTAGCCCGACGGACCGCCGCGGCTTCCTGCGGCTCGCGGCCGGCGCGGGATCGGCGGCGCTCGTCGCGGCCTGCGGCTGGGACGGCGGCACGTTGGTCCGTCCCCGGCTGCTCTCCATCGGCCGCCTCAATGACTGGATGGGCGAGAAGGTGTTCTTCTCGCCCACGCGGCTGGCGCGCACCTACGATCCCGCGCTGCGCGCCCCGAGCCTGCCCAGCTATTTCATCTCCAACCAGACGCCGATGCTGCGGGATCCGGCGACCTGGCGCCTGACGGTGGACGGCCTGGTCGACACGCCCCTGTCGCTCTCACTCGACGATCTCAAACGCATGCCCCGCGCGAGCTACACCGTGAAGCACCACTGCGTCGAGGGGTGGACGGCGATCGCATCGTGGGCGGGGGTCCCGGTGAGCGAAATCGTGTTGCGGACCCGGCCGAAGCCCACGGCGCGCTACATCATGTTCCGGAGCTTCGACGCCGACTACTCGAACGGATGGGACATGGCGAGCGCACTGCATCCGCAGACGATGCTCGCCTACGCGATGAACGACAACCCACTGACGCCCGCCCACGGCGCGCCGCTACGGCTCTATTCTCCGACGAAGCTCGGCTACAAGATGACGAAGTACCTGGTGTCGATGACGTTCATGGACACGCGCCCCGGCGGCTACTGGGAGAATCAGGGGTACCCCTGGTTCGGAGGGATCTAGGCCTAGCCAATCGCCGCCAGTGCGTCGTGTAACTCGGCGGCGGTCTGGAAGCGCCGCTCCCGGTCCTTCGCCATCGCCCGCAGCACCACCAACGCCAACGCCTCGGGCACATCCTTGTTCACGGAGCGCGGATCGGGTGGCGCCTCCTCGATGTGCTTTGCGATGAGTGACCAGGGCGTCTCGGCCTCGAACGGCAGGCGGCCGGTGAGGCATTCGAACAGCACCACCCCGGTCGAGTAGAGATCGCTGCGAGGATCGAGCTCCAAGCCGGAGAGCTGCTCGGGAGACATGTAATCGGGGGTCCCGATCGCCATCCCCGCTTCGGTGAGTCCTTTTCCCTTCGGCGGGTTGGCGAGCCGCGCGATGCCGAAGTCCATCACCTTCAGGAACCCGTTCGGCTCGACGACGATGTTCTGCGGCTTGATGTCGCGGTGGATCACGCCCTGCTCGTGCGCCACCTCGAGCGCGCGGCTCAGCTGCTTCCCCACCGTGAGCGTGACCGGAACCGGGAGCCGGCCGCGACTCTGGATAAGCGCCTTGAGCGACGTGCCCTCGACGAACTCCATCGTCAGGTAGTACATGCCGTTGACCTCGCCCAGGTCGTAGGTCCGCACCACGTTGCGGTGCGAGATCTTGCGGGCGAGCCGGATCTCCTGCTTGAACCGCTCCAGCGCGATCGGATCGCCGGCCATGGTATCGGGGCGTAGCGTCTTGATGGCCACCGGCTCACCGAGCTCGCGATCGAACGCCCGGTACACGACGCCCATACCGCCCGCGCCGAGGACCTCCTTCACCTCATAGCGGCCGGCGAACACCGAGCCGGGGCGTAGCGCGTCGCCACCCGAGCCGAGCGACGGCCGGTCGGCGGCTTGCCGGATGGCGGTGGGGGCGGAGTCGAGCGGCCGCGTGGCAGAGGCTCCCGCGGCCTGCATCATGTAGTCGACGAGCTGCGCCTTTTCCTTGAGATCGTCCACCAGGTTGCGGAACGCCTGCGACAGCACGCCGATCT
>JBGPHP010000057.1:0-15883 GCA_041484445.1 Gemmatimonadota bacterium | reverse complement strand
TATTCTCCGACCGTGTTCAAGCTGCTGAGCACTTCCGGCGACCAGTCGATCGAGCTCGCGCCGGGCCGCACTCTGGTCGTGGGCCGCGCCGTGACGAGCGACGTGCCGATCTACGATCCGACGATCTCCCGCCGCCACGCCGAGATCACCCTCGTCGGCAGTGGCGTACGCGTCAAAGATCTCGGCTCTTCGAACGGCACGTTCCTGAACGGCGCGCGGATCACGCAGGCCGACGCCGGCGTGAACGACGTCGTCACGTTCGGGAAAGTCGCCTTCCGGGTCTCGGGGATCACGCCGCCCGCCCGTCCCTCGGCGCCCACGCCCGAAGCGAGCCAGACCGGCGGATCGCATCCCATCCCGCAGGGGACGATCGTGCGCCAGCTGCCCGTCAGTCCGTCCTCGGGCGGGGTCAAGGCAATCGCCCTCGAGACCGGTCCGGCCGCCGCCGGCGCCTCCCACCTCAAGGTGAAGGCCGAGTCCGAGACGGAGCGCCGCGAGAAGAAGCTCGAGCTCCTCCTCGAGATCTCCAAGGAGCTGTCGCGCCAGCAGGAGCTGGATCAGCTGCTGAACAAGGTGGTGGACGTCACGTTCCAGATCATGAACGTGGACCGGGTCTCGATCCTGCTGCTCGACGGCCGGACGAAGGAGCTGGTGCCGAAGGTGTCGCGCAGCCGCACGGGCGACACCAACGCGGCCAAGCTCGTCCCGCAGTCGATCGCGCGGAAGGCCGTGGAGGACCGCGTCGCCATTCTCTCCGACAACGCGGCCACCGACGACCGCTTCAAGGGGAAGTCGATCCTGATCCAGAGTGTGCGCAGCGCGATGTGCACGCCGCTCCTCGGATCCGACCAGCAGGCCCTCGGCATCATCTACGTGGACAACCAGACGGCGATCCACTCGTTCACGGACGAGGACCTCGAGTTTCTCATCGCGTTCGGCAACATCGTGACGACGGCCGTGGAGAACTCCCAGCTCGGCGAGCGCGTCCGGCGCGAGGCGATGGTGCTCTCGAATTTCCAGCGGTACTTCGCCCCCAACGTCGCGGCCCAGATCGCGCAGCAGGAGGGCGCCGTCACGCTGGGGGGCGACAAGCGCCCGGTCGTGATCTTCTTCTCAGACATCCGGGGCTTCACCCCGATGTCGGAGAACATGAACCCGGACGAGGTCGCCAAGCTCCTGACCGAGTACTTCACCGAGATGGTGGAGATCGTGTTCGAGCACTCCGGGTCGCTCGACAAATTCATGGGCGACGCCATCATGGCCCTCTGGGGCGCGCCGATCGCCCACGAGGACGACGCCGACCGCGCCATGCAGTGCGCGCTCGACCAGCTCAACGCCCTCGAGAAGATGAACGCGAAGTGGGCCGAGCAGGGCCGCCCGCCGATCAAGATCGGCATCGGCATCAATTTCGGCGAAGTGTTCGCCGGCAACTTCGGCTCCGACCGGCGTCTCGAATACACGGTGATCGGCGATGCCGTGAATACGGCGAGCCGCCTGTGCTCGGTCGCGGGCCCGAACGAGATCCTGATCGCCGAGCCGTTCTACAAGGCGCTGAAGAAGCCGCCGAACGTCGAAGCCCTGGAGCCGATGCAGGTGAAGGGCAAGACCAAGCCGGTGCCCGTCTACCGCGTGAAACGGTAGGGCCGCCCGAACCGCGCCAGCAGGTCGAGGACCAGCCGCAGCGGCAGCCCCATCACCCCGAAGAGATCGCCCTCCACCCGCTCGATGAACATCGCGCCCAGCCCCTGAATGGCGTACGCCCCGGCCTTGTCTAAGGGCTCGCCGGTCGAGACGTAGGCGGCGAGCGTGTCGCGGTCGGCGGGCCGAAACGTCACCAGGGAGACGTCGAGCGCGTGCTCGATGCGCTCGTCGCGGGCCACGGCGACCGCCGTCAACACCTGGTGGGTGCGGCCCTGCAGCCGCCCCAGCATGCGGACGGCGTCCGCCGGGTCTTCCGGCTTGGCGAACAGCTCGCCGTCGAGCACGACTGTCGTATCGGCGGCGATCACGATCTCGTTCGGGGCGCGCGCGGCTATGACCCGCGCCTTGGCGTGGGCCAGCCGCACCACATAGCGCTCCGGCGTTTCGCCGGGGTGCAGCGATTCATCCACTTCGGGCGCCATCACGCGATGGGGGATGCGCATCATCTCGAGCAGCTGCCGGCGGCGCGGGCTCGAGCTGGCCAGGACGACGGGCGATTCGGTCACTTTTCCAGGATCAGAGTTACGGGTCCGTCGTTCACCAGCTCCACGTCCATCATCGCGCCGAACTCGCCCGTGGCGACCGCCACGCCGAGAGGCGCGGCGCGCTCGGTCAGGAAGGCCACGAATTGCTCGTACAGGGGGATCGCGATCGCCGGGGGCGCGGCGGCGCTGAAGCTGGGCCGGCGTCCCTTGTGGGCGTCTCCGTACAGCGTGAACTGGGACACGACGAGCAGCCCTGCCCCACCCAGCTCCTCCAGGCCCCGGTTCATCTTGCCGGCGTCATCGCCGAAGAGACGCAACGACAGGATCTTGTCGGCCATCCAGACCAGCGTCTCCGCCGTGTCCGTGGGCGCGAATCCGGCGAGCACCACGAACCCCGCCCCGATCGCGCCTGTCTCGCGCCCCTCTACCCGCACTGCCGCCCGGGAGACACGCTGGAGGACGACTCTCACTCCACCGTCACGCTCTTGGCCAGGTTTCGCGGCTGATCCACGTTGCAGCCGCGGCGCACCGCGATGTAGTAGGCGAGCAGCTGCAACGGCAGAACGGAGAGCACCGGAGTGAGCAGGTCGAGCGTTTCCGGAATCGCGATCGTGTGATCGGCGAGCCGCGACACCCCGGCGTCGCCCTCGGTGACGACCGCGATCACCCGGCCGCCGCGCGCTTTCACCTCTTCGACGTTCGAGAGCACTTTCGGATAGACCGCGTCCCGCGGCGCGATGAACACGACGGGCATCAGGTCGTCGATCAGGGCGATCGGTCCATGCTTCATTTCGGCGGCGGGGTACCCCTCGGCGTGGATGTAGGAAATCTCCTTGAGCTTCAACGCCCCCTCGAGCGCCACCGGGAAGTTGTACCCGCGCCCCAGGTAGAGCACGTTGCTCGCCCGTGCGAGCCGCTCGGCCAGCTGCTCGACCTCGGGCGCTTTGGCCAGACCGCGCTCCACCAGCTCCGGCAGCCGCGCCAGCGCCCGGACCACCTCACGCCCTTGGAGGATCGAGAGCGTCCGCAGCCGCCCCATTTTCAGGGTGAGCAGCGCGAGCGCGGCGATCTGGCTGGTGAACGCCTTGGTGGACGCGACACCGATCTCCGGACCGGCGTGCAGATAGATGCCGCCGTCGACTTCACGGGCGATCGTGCTGCCGACCACGTTGACGAGGCCGAGCGTGCGGGCGCCCCGCCGCTTCGCCTCGCGCAGGGCGGCCAGGGTGTCGGCGGTCTCGCCGGACTGGGAGATCCCCACGACTAGGGTCCGCTCGTCCACGATCGGGTTGCGATAGCGGAATTCGGAGGCGTACTCGACCTCGGTGGGAATCCGGGCCAGCTCCTCCATCATGTATTCGCCGATCAGCCCCGCGTGCCACGACGTCCCGCAGCCGGTGAGCACGATGCGGGTGATCCGCTGCAGCTCCTCGTCGGGCACGTTCAGGCCGCCCAGATGCACGTCCCCGTCCTCTTCGAGGAGGCGGCCGCGCAGCGCGTTCCGCAGGCTCTCGGGCTGCTCCAGAATCTCCTTCAGCATGAAGTGCGGGTGACCGCCGCGCTCGATCGTGCCGAGGTCCCAGTCCACCCGGGTCACCGCCTTGACCTGCTCGACGGCCGCCAGATCCAGGATGCGGTAGGTGTCGGGGCGCACGATGGCGACCTCACCATCGTCCAGGTACACGACCGACCGGGTGTGGGAGAGCACGGCCGACGCATCCGACGCGACGAAGTGCTCCCCGGACCCGATGGCCACGAGCAGAGGCGATCCGCGACGGGCCGCGACGATCGTGTCGGGCTCTCGCGTCGATACGACCCCGATCCCGTAGGTGCCCTCGACCTGCAGCAGCGCGCCGACGACCGCGTCGCCCAGCGAGGCACCCGCGCCGTGCAGCTCCTCGATGAGGTGGGCCAGCACCTCGGTGTCGGTCTCGGAGCGGAAGCGGTGGCCGCGCTGCGTGAGAGCCGTGCGCAGCGCGCCGGCGTTCTCGATGATGCCGTTGTGGACCACCGCGAGCGTCCCGCCGCAGTCGGAGTGCGGGTGCGCGTTCACGTCGGTCGGAGCTCCGTGGGTCGCCCAGCGCGTGTGGGCCAGCGCCGTGCGGCCGGCCGGCAGGCGACTTCCCAGGACCTGCTCGAGCGACGAGATCTTTCCCGCCGCCTTGATCACTTCGAGCCGCCCCTCGTTCACCACGGCGATGCCGGCCGAATCGTAGCCGCGGTACTCGAGTCGCTTCAGACCTTCGAGCACGAGCGCCGCGGCCTGACGCCGGCCGGTGTAGCCTACGATTCCGCACATAGGGCCCGCGCCGCGTCCACCAGCTGTTGCGCCTCAGCGGCCGTCGGCGCCTCCGCGATCAGCCGGGCGATCGGCTCGGTGTTCGAGGGCCGCACGTGCAGCCACCGATCCCGCCACCCCAGCCGCAAGCCGTCGCGCTCGTCCACCGTGGCATCGGCGAACCGCGACCGCAGCGCCGCGTATACCGCCGCCAACCCCGCACTGCGGCCGCGCGGCACTTTGTCCTTCACGATGGCGTAGCGGGGCGAAGCCGCGACCAGCTCGCTCACCCGGCGGCCGTCGCGCGCCAGCAGCGTGAGGATCAAGGCGGCTCCCACCGGCGCATCGCGTCCCACGTGGAGCGTCGGATACATCACGCCGCCGTTCCCTTCACCGCCGATCGGCGCCTGGCGCTCGATCATCGTCCGCGCCACGTGCACTTCGCCCACCGGTGCCCGGACCACCATGGCGCCGCAGTCGCGCGCCGCATCTTCCACCACGAGGCTGGTCGACAGGTTGCAGACGACGACCCGCGCCTGATCCCCGGCGTCGCCCTTGGCGTCTTTGCTCCTCCCCCGTCCCCCGTCCCCCTTCCCGTTTCTTCCCAGCACCGCCCGCACCGCGAACGCCAGCGTATAGTCCTCGCCGATCGGCTCCCCCTGCTCGTCCACGATGGCGAGGCGGTCGACGTCCGGATCCACCGCGAACCCCACATCCGCCTGGACGCGCTGCACTACCGCCCCGAGGGCCCCCAGATGCTCCGGGATCGGCTCGGGGGGACGGGGAAACCGGCCATCGGTCTCGAGGTTGATCCCCGCGACTTCGCATCCGAGCTTCTCGAGCAGGGCCGGCATGATGGCTCCGCCCGCGCCCCGGCAGGTGTCGAGTGCCACGCGAAATCGGCGCTTGCGCACGCGCGCGGTGTCCACGCCGGCGAGGTGGACCACGGCGGCGATGTGCCGCTTCAGGGCGTCGGGATCCGCGCTCACACTGCCCAGCGAGCCGTGATCGGCGCGTGGGATGGGCCCCTCGGCGGCGAGCGCCCGCACCTGCGCCCCCGCCGTCTCGTCGATGAAGACGCCGTCGGGTCCCACGAACTTGAGGGCGTTCCACTCGATGGGGTTGTGGCTCGCGGTGAGGATGATGCCGCCCGCGGCGCGATGGTGCTCCACCGCCAGCTGCGCCGAGGGGGTCGTGGTCAGCCCGATGTCGATCACATCGCACCCGACCGACAGGAGTCCGGCCGCCGCCGCCTGCGCGAACATCGGGCCCGAGGTGCGCGCGTCGCGGCCCAGGACGATCCGCGGGCGCCGACCGCCGCCGGTCCGCGCCCAGGCACCGAAGGCCGCGGCGTATCGCGCTACGATCTCGGGGGTCAGGTCCTTTCCGACGATTCCGCGGATGCCGGAAACGCCGACCATCAGGGTGTCGTGCATGGCCGAAAGGTTAGGGGAGGGGCGACGGCCCCGTCAACCGACGGCCTGGGGGGCTCGCCCGACGTCGGGCTGCGGCTCGGGCGTCTGGATCGGAAGGCGGTGGGGATCGGGGAAGGCCGCGAGAAACCCATCCACGGCGGCGGCGTCCCACTGGATGCCGCGGTGCGTCCGGAGCTCTTCGAGGGCCCGTTCGACAGGCAGCGATGGCCGGTAGGGTCGCTCGCTGGTCATGGCGTCGAACGCGTCGGCGACCGACACGATCCGGACCGCCGGAGGTATCACGTCGCCCTTCAATCCGTCCGGCAGTCCCTTTCCGTCCATCCGCTCATGATGGGAGCGGACGATCGCGATCGCGAGCGGGGCGTCCCGCAGCAGCGGACCGAGGATGCGCGCGCCGATCACGGGGTGCTCCATGATGTGGCGGTATTCGCCGTCGGTGAGCCGGCCGGCCTTGTGGAGGACTTCCTCGCTCACGCCGATCTTCCCGATGTCGTGCAGATGGCCGCCCAGCAGGATCGTGTCGATCGTACCGGCATCCATCCCGAGGCTCCTGGCGATCGCGGTGGCGTATTCGGAAACGCGCAGCGAGTGGCCGCGCAGATAGGCGTCCTTCGCCTCGAGCGCCTGGGCCAGCGCCTGGACCCCGCCCAGGAACAACTCCTCGATGCGGTTCGCCTGAGCGCGCACGCGGGATTCGAGCTGCTCCTGGTAGCTCTTGAGCTCGAGCTTCAGCTGTCGCCGCTGGAGCGCCTGGTCCACGCGGGCGCGGACCTCGTCCAGATTGAACGGTTTGCTGACGTAGTCCAGCGCGCCGAGCTTGAGGCACTTCACCGCGATTTCCACGTCCGCCACGGCGCTGACCATGATCACCGCCGTGTCAGGCCATCGGTCGGTGAGGTGGCGCAGCAGGCTGACGCCGTCCATCTCCGGCATGCGGAGGTCGGAGATCACCAGGGGCGCCACGTCCGACTCCATAACCCGCAGCGCCTCGACGCCCGTGCCGGCTTCCCGGCAGCGGAAGCCCTCCCCTTCGAGCAGGTGCACGATCACCCGCCGCAGCCGCGGCTCGTCGTCGACCACCAAACAGGAGACCCCGTTCCGGCCCGACATGCGGAAAAACGTAAGGCTCGCTTGCTCGGGGCGATAGGCGTCGGTACGTTCCCGCCATGACCAAGGCCTTGGACGCGGATCTGCGACGCCGGATGGGCACGAAAGCCGTGCATGGCGGGATAGTGGCGGACCCGCTCGCCGGGGCGGTCATGCCCCCCATCTATCAGACTTCGACCTACGTGCAGGACGGGCTGGGCCGCCACAAGGGGTACGAGTACGCCCGCACCCGTAACCCCACCCGCGAAGCGCTGGAGCGCAGCGTGGCCGCCCTCGAAGGGGGCGTGCACGGGTTTGCGTTCGGCTCGGGACTCGCCGCGGTGGACGCCGTGATGAAACTGCTGTCGGCCGGCGACCATGTCGTGAGCGGGGAGAACGTCTACGGCGGCACCCATCGGCAGATGACCTACATCTGGTCCCGACTCGGGCTGTCGTTCACGTTCGTGGACGGCGGCGACCTCGACGCGGTCGCCGCTGCGCTGACGCCGCGCACGAAGGTGATCTACGCGGAGACGCCCACCAATCCGATGATGCGCCTGTGCGATCTCGCCGCGACGGCCGGGATCGCCAAACGCGCCGACGCCCTGCTCGTCGTGGACAACACATTCGCCACTCCGCTATTCCAGCGGCCGCTCGAGCTCGGCGCCGATCTCGTGCTCCACTCGACGACGAAGTATCTGAACGGTCACAGCGACATGGTGGGCGGGATGCTCGTCACCTCACGCGACGACCTGGCGGAACGGCTCGCGTTCATTCAGAACGGCACCGGAGCAGTACCGGGACCGTTCGACTGCTGGCTGGCGCTGCGCGGCATCAAGACGTTCCCGTTGCGCATGCGCCAGCACGATGCCAACGGCCGGCGCATTGCGGAGTGGCTCACGCACCAGCCGCGCGTGCGGCAGGTGTACTACCCGGGCTTGCCCACCCATTCCCAGCATGACCTTGCCTGCCGCCAGATGAGCGGGTTCGGCGGCATGATCTCCGTCGAGCTGGGCGACGCGGCATTCGCGCGGCGCGTAGCCGAGCGGACCAAGGTGTTCGCGCTGGCGGAGTCGCTGGGCGGCGTGGAGAGTCTGATCGGCCACCCGGCGTCGATGACGCACGCCAGCGTGCCGCCGGAGCTCCGAAAGAAGATGGGGCTCACTGACAGCCTGCTGCGGCTGTCGGTGGGGATCGAGGATGTCGAGGACTTGATCGAGGACCTGGACCAGGCGCTTGCAGCGGGATAGCGAAACACCAGAGACGTCGCGCCGTATTGAGTTGCTCAACCTGCGGAGTATCCCATGACTGATGCCACGAGCGGCGGCCTGCCGGCAGCCCGGCCCCGAAAGATCCTCACCCAGATCGCCCCTGTCGCCTGGGAGCACCCGGCCGACCGAGCCGCGCTGCAGTCGTTGCGCTCCGTTCCCGGGTTCGACGAGGTGCTGAAGAAGATCTACGGCTTCCTCGGAGAACGGGGCGTCCGCCTGCTGTTTCAGGCCGACGCCGTCCGGGTGGGGCCGACCCAGTTCCCGAGACTGCAGCAGATCTACACCGACGTGCTCACCACGCTCGATTGGTCGGTGCGTCCCGAGCTGTTCGTCTCGCAGACGCCGTTCGCCAACGCCGGGGCCTTCGGGATGGACAAGCCGTTCATCGTGATCAACTCCGGGGCGCTGACCCTGCTCGACGACGACGAGATGCGCTCGTTGCTCGGCCACGAGCTGGGCCACGTGATGAGCGGCCACGCCCTGTACCACACGCTGCTCGTCCTGCTCCTGAACGTCAGCTTCTCGGCGCTCCCCTTCCTCGCCGGCATCGCCATCCTGCCGATCCAGCTCGCCCTGCTCGAGTGGTTCCGCAAGAGCGAGCTGTCGTCGGACCGCGCCGGCCTGCTCGCGACCCAGGACCCGGTCGCCTCGCTGCGGATGAACCTCAAGTTCGCCGGCGGCGGCGACATGAAGCAGATGGACCTGAACGCGTTCCTCGTCCAGGCCAAGGAATTCGAGGAGTCCGGGGGTGCCCTGGACCGCGTCTTCAAGATCCTCGGCGTCCTGATGCGCACGCATCCCTTCAACACGGTGCGCGCCGCCGAGCTGCAGCGCTGGGTGGAGGCGGGCGACTACGACCGCATCCTGCGGGGCGAGTACGCCCGGCGCGGGCCGGATGCCGAGCAGCGGCCGCTCGACAAGGACATCGACGACGCACGCGATCACTACATGAAGGAAGCCAAGGCCGTCGTGAACGACGTCGTCGATTCGGCGAAGCGCGCCGCTCAGGCGTTCTCCGACGCCATAAAGAAGAAGTGAGGGTCCTGGTCGTCGGCGGGGGCGGCCGCGAGCACGCCCTCTGTTGGGCGCTGCACGCGGACGACCCCACGACGACCCTGTTTGCGACACCGGGAAACCCCGGCACCGCCGCACTCGCCACAAACCTCACCGTCGCGGCCACCGATCTGGATGGTCTCGCGGCGGCCGCGCGCGACAACCGCATCGATCTGGTCGTCGTCGGTCCCGAGGCTCCGCTCGCCGCGGGCCTCGTCGACCGGCTCCGGGCCGCCGGACGCCCCGCGTTCGGCCCCACCGCCGCCGCCGCGCGCCTCGAGTCCTCCAAGGCGTTCGCGAAAGACGTGATGGCCGCCGCCGGGGTTCCGACAGCCGCGAGCCAAGCCTTCACCACGATCGCCCCGGCGCTCGCCTACATCGACCGTCACGCCGAGCCGCTCGTCGTGAAAGCGTCGGGGCTCGCGGCGGGCAAGGGCGCGGTGGTCTGCACCACCCGAGCGGAGGCGGCCGCCGTCGCCCGCGACATGCTGGAGCGCGGCGTGCTGGGAGCGGCCGGCCAGGAAATCGTCGTGGAGACGTTTCTCGGCGGCGAGGAGCTCTCCGTACTGGCCCTCACCGACGGCGAGCGGATCCTCATCCTCCCCGGCGCGCAGGACCACAAGCGGTTGGGAGAGGGTGACACGGGTCCCAATACCGGGGGGATGGGGGCGTACTGCCCCGTGAGCATGGCCACGCCGGCGTTGCTGGAGCGGGTGCGGCGCGATGTGCTGGTGCCGACTCTCGCCGAGCTGAACCGTCGCGGCTGCCGCTATGCCGGTGTGATGTACGCGGGACTGATGATCGGCGACGACGGCACGCCCTGGGTACTCGAATTCAACTGTCGCTTCGGCGACCCCGAAACCCAGGTGCTCTTCCCGGTGCTGCCGCGGGGGTCCACCGACCATCTCGCGGCGATCGCCACCGATGCCTGGCGGCCCCCCCCCGACGCCGCGGTGCTGCCGGCCAACGGGGCGGCGGTCACCACCGTGCTCGCCGCCCGCGGCTATCCCGACCAGCCGGAGCGCGGCGCCGCGATCTCACTGCCCCGGGAACCGGGTGACGGGGTGCTGCTGTTTCACGCCGGTACGGCGCGCGACGCCGACGGGACGTTGCGCGTCGCGGGAGGTCGGGTGCTCAACGTCACGGCGCTCGCCCCCAGCGTCCGGGAGGCCGCTGCGGCCAGCCGGGCGGCGTGCGAGCGGGTCGCGTTCGACGGCAAGACCTGGCGCCGGGACATCGCGTGGCGGGAGATCGATCGGAGTCGGGGGCGTGCCGGAGCTGCCTGAAGTCGAAACCATCGTCCGCGACGTCGCGCCACGGCTCGTCGGGCGCCGCATCCGGTCGGCCCGTCTGACGAAGACGGACGTCTTGCGAGGCGTCTCGCGACCCCGCCTCGTGCGGACCCTCACCGGCAACACCGTCCGATCGGCCTCGCGCCGGGCGAAGCATGCGGTCTTCCTGCTCGAGACGGGCCACCGGATGATCGTCCAGCCCCGGATGACGGGGTCCTTGATCGTATATGACCGCCCGCTCTCGCCTGAGGAGGCCCGCTACGCGGTGCTGATCTGCAGCCTCGCCGACGGCGGTTTGTTCGTCTATCGCGACGTGCGCCGCCTCGGCACGGTCTGGCTGCTCGACGAGCGGGGCTGGAACGCCTACACCGCCCGGCTCGGCCCCGAACCGCTCGAGCCCGGGTTCACGCCGGCGACGCTCGCCGGCGCACTGTCCGGCACGCGCGCCGCCGTGAAGAAGGCGATCATGGATCAGCGGCGCCTCGCCGGCGTCGGCAACATCTACGCCAACGAGGCGCTGTTCGACGCCCGCATCGACCCGTCGCGACCGGCGAACCGCCTCGCGACCGCGGAGGTCGAAACGCTGCACGGCGCCATCGTGGAGATTCTGCAACGTGCGGTGCGGGCCTCGGGCACTACGGTGCGGGACTACCGCACCGGCACCGGCGAGCCCGGCAATTTTCAGCTCGAGCTGAAGGTGTACGATCGAGGCGGAGAGCCGTGTGTCCGCTGCGGGCGACGGCTCGTCACCACCCATGCGATCGATTTGCGCCAGACCACGCTGTGCGCCTTCTGCCAGCGATGATCCTCGTGAGCTAGAGCGGGACGATCCGGCCGCGCGGCGGGATCCCCGGCTCGAGCTCCAGGATCCCCACGGTCAGCGGTAACTCGAAGCGCCGCTGGCCGGCGCTCCCCGGGTTCATCACGGTGACCGTCCGGTCCACCAGCTCGAGCAGCGGCTTGTGGGTGTGGCCGAACACGAGGATCTCCCCGTCGGGGAAGGCGGCGTGCAACCCGTCGGGGGTCGGCGTCCCGAGCAGATCGCCGTGCGTCACGACGATGTCGAAACCGTCCAGCCGCAGGGTCGCCACCTGCGGGAGCCGCGCCCGCAGCGCCGCATCGTCGGTGTTGCCGTACACCGCGGTGACCGGCGCCAGCGCCTGGAGCTCGACCATCACCTCCCACTTCCCCACATCCCCCGCATGCAGGATGTGATCCACTTCCCGGAACGCCTCGAGCACCTCCCGCCGTAGCAGGCCGTGAGTATCGGAGATGACGCCGAGCCGCATCAGGCCGGCCCGGTCAGCCCGACCACCGCTTGCCGATTTCGATCTCGAGACCCAGGTGGTCGATCACCCGCTGCACCACGAAATCCACCAGCTCCGTCACCTTCGTCGGACGATGGTAGAAGCCCGGAGCGGCGGGCAGCACGACGGCGCCCGCCTCCGTGGCCGACACGAGGTTCCGCAAATGCACGAGCGAGAGCGGCGACTCCCGCGGCACGAGGACGAGCGGCCGCCGCTCCTTGAGCGTGACGTCCGCGGCTCGCTCGATCAGGCTCCGGCTCGTGCCGTGCGCCACGGCGGACACCGTCCCCATCGAGCAGGGGCAGATCACCATCCCGGCGGTGCGCGCGGAGCCCGAGGCAGGACGCGCACCGCGATCCTTATCGTCGAACGTCGTGACGCTCTGCCAGTCGCCCCCGGTGGCTCCCCGGAGGGCGGGCTCGCCTTCGATGCCGCACTCCTGCTCGAGCAGGCGCCAGCCGTGGCTCGAAACGAGCAGCCAGGTCGGCACGCGATGGCCGGCGAGCACCTCGAGCAACCGCACACCGTAGGGCGCGCCGGAGGCGCCGGTGATGGCGAGGACGACGGGGAGGCGGGTCATCGCCCGCGGCGGTTCGGCGTGGGACTGCGCCGAGGGTGAGCCGGCGGGCGGGGAGCGACGGGGGGTGCGGGTCGAGGGACGGGTGGGCGATGCCCACCCTTCGAACCACCCGTTCCCCGTCCCCCGTCCCTCATCCCTGTCCTCATAGCAGCCGATCCCCCAGCGCGCCGAGGAACACGACGATACTGACGATTCCGTTCATCGTGAAGAAGGCGGCGTTCAAGCGGGACAGGTCTCCCGGCTGGACCAGCCGGTGCTCGTAGGCGATGACCGCGGCGCCGATCGCGACGCCGACGTAGTACGCCCAGCCGAGGCCCGCTCCCCAACCAAATAGGAGCAGCGCGACGAGCGCGAGGCTGTGGAGCACTTTGGCGAGCAGGATGCCATTCGGCTGGCCGAAGCGGACGACCGCCGAGTGGAGCCCTTCCCTGCGGTCGAATTGCTCGTCCTGCAGCGCGTAGAAGATGTCGAACCCGCCGACCCAGAAGGTCACGGCCGCCGCCAGGGCCCAGAGCAGCCAGCCCGGCTTGCTCCACGCCCCCGCGACGGCGAGGTACCCGGCCGGACCGGCGATCGCGTCTCCCAGACCGAGCCAGAGGTGCGAGCCCCAGGTGAAGCGCTTGGCGTAGCTGTACAGCGTGACCACCAGGAGGGCGACCGGGGAGAGCGCGAAGCACAGCGGGTTCAGCGCCCACGCCGCCCACTCGAACAGTACCGCGGCGACGAGGACGGCGGTCCACGCCTGACTCAGCGAGAGCCGGCCGGACGGCAGCTCGCGGCTCCGGGTGCGCGGGTTCCGGGCATCGAGCGCGCGGTCGGCGATGCGATTGAACCCCATCGCCACGAAGCGCGCCGCCGTGAAGGCGAGCGCCACGAGCCCCACGACCCGAGGCGTAACCGCGGCTTCCCGCGACGCCACCACGACGCCGAGCAGGGCGAACGGCAGGGCGAAGACGGTGTGCGGCAGCCGGACGAAGTTGACGTAGCGGACCAGCAGCGATTCGCCCGCCAGCGTCTGTCCTTCAGCGCGCAAGGCCCAGCTCCTTCCACATCGCGTCCACGCGGCGCCGCGTCGCTTCGTCCATCACGATCCGGTCGGGCCAGGGGCGATCGAAGCCTTCTTCCTTCCACTTTCGCGTCGCGTCGATGCCCATCTTGGAGCCGAAGGTGAACGCCCGGCTCGAATGGTCGAGCACGTCGATCGGTCCGAGCGTGAACCGCACGTCGCGCTCCGGGTCGATGTTGTTGAGGGCCACCCACCAGGCTTCTTTGGGGTCGCGCACGTTCACGTCCCGGTCCAGCACGACGATCACCTTCGCGAGCGACATCAGGCCCTGGCCCCAGAGACCGTTCATCACCTTGTAGGCCTGCCCGGGATATTGCTTGTCGATGCTCACGAACACGAGGTTGTGGAAGATGCCCTCGGCCGGCATGTGGTAGTCCACCACTTCCGGCAGCGTGAGTTTCAGGAGCGGGAGGAAGATCCGCTCCGTGGCGTGGCCGAGCCAGTAATCCTCCATCGGCGGCCGGCCCACGATGGTGTGCGGCCAGACCGGGGTCCCGCGCATCGTGATGGCGGTGATATGGACCTGCGGGTAGTGGTCGGCGAGCGAGTAGAACCCGGTGTGGTCCCCGAACGGCCCCTCGAGCACCAGCGGCTCGCGCGGATCCACGTACCCCTCGAGCACGATCTCCGCTTCGGCCGGAACTTCGAGATCGCTCGTGATCGCCTTGGCGAGGTGGACCGGCTCGCGCCGCAGGAAGCCCGCGAACAGGAACTCGTCGATCGTCGGCGGCAGCGGGGCCGAGGCGGCGTAGATGCTGGCGGGATCCCCCCCGAGCGCGATGGCGACCGGCATCGTCTCGCCGCGCTCCGCCATGGCGCGCCAGTGCGCCGCGCCCACTTTGTGACGCTGCCAGTGCATCGCCACCGTGCGGGGGCCGGTCACCTGGATGCGATACATCCCGACATTGCGCGTGCCGGTCGCCGGATCGCGGGTGATCACGCCCGGGAGCGTGATATAGGGACCGCCGTCCTGCGGCCAGCAGACCGGCACCGGGAATCGCCCGAGGTCCACATCGTCCCCGCGCACCACGATCTCCTGGCACGGCGGACGCTCGCCGGACAGCCGCGGCGGGAACTTGGCCATCTCGGCGAGCCGCGGCAGCATGGCGAGCTTGGCGAGCAGCCCCTCGGGCACTTTGATGTTCAGCATTTCGGCGATCCGCTCGCCCACCTGGTCGAGGCGCTCGACACCCAGCGCCATGGCCATGCGGCGCTCGGAGCCGAAGAGATTGACCGCGACGGGGACCGGGGACGGTCCGCCCTGCACCAGCGTGGGCCGCTCGAACAACAGCGCCGGGCCGCCGCCCGGCGACTTCATCACCCGGTCCGCGACCTCAGTGATCTCCAGAGCGGCCGATACGGGCCGGTCCACACGCCGCAGGTCTCCCGCGGCGTCGATCGCGCCCAGAAAGGCGCGAAGGTTATCGAGTGCCATAGTGGAGGGCGCAAATCCCGCCGGTCAGCAGCCGGTAGCCGACGTCGTGAAAGCCGGACCCCGCGAGGCGTGTGGCGAGCGCATCGGGATCGGGAAACTCGAGCACGGACTCTGGCAGGTAGGTGTAGGCGTCCGTATGTTTCGACACCGCACGGCCGACGACCGGCAGCACGCGGCGAAAGTACCACAGATAGGCGGCGCGCAGGGGGGCGAAGCGCGGGGTCGTGAACTCGAGCACTACGAAGCGCGCACCGGGTTTGAGCACACGGGCCGCTTCGGAGAGCCCCGCATCCAGATCGGCGAGATTGCGCACCCCAAAGCCGACCATGGCGCCGTCGAACGACGCGTCGGGAAACGGAAGGGCCAGGGCGTCGGCCCCCACCGGTACGGCGCGCGCCGCCTTGCGGCGGCCCCCGGCGAGCATCGGCAGAACGAAATCGGCGCCGATCACACGGCCCCGGAACCCGGGACGGCCGGCGAGCACCGCGGCGAGGTCCATGGTGCCGGCGCAGAGATCCAGATAGGTACCGTCGGGGTGGGTCTCCCACCCGAGACGCGCCACCGCGGTCCGCCGCCACCGGCGGTCCACGTTGAGGCTGAGCAGATGGTTGAGGAAGTCGTACCGCGGCGCGATCGCCGTGAACATGGCGCGCACGTAGGATCGCTTGGCCTGGCCGACGTCGGGGGGGGGCGAATGCACATCGGACGGAAGGGGCGCCGCCATAGGCGCGAAAGATAGGCCGGGCAACCTCGCTGGCGCCAGCGACCAGCAGGTGGTGGAGTGGGCGAAGGACGGGCACGAGCCGGCGTTTCGCGAGCTGGTCCGTCGCTACGAACGCCCCGTGTTTTCGCTCGTCTATCGTATGGTGCGCGACCGGGCGCTCGCCGAGGAC
>JBGPHP010000056.1:0-16152 GCA_041484445.1 Gemmatimonadota bacterium | reverse complement strand
CGTAGCCGGCGACCCACCACACCACCGCGAGCAAGCCGACGCCCGGCGCGACGAGCAGGAAGAGTCCAAAGAGCACGGAGATGGCGCCGTTCACGGCGTGCACGAGCTCGCCGGCTAGATGCCGGCGGACGCGGATCGCGGACACGATCTTGAAGACGCCGGTCACGAGCGCCCACACGCCGATGACGTAGAGCAGGATGACGGCGCTGATCGCCGGCCAGCCGAGCGTGAGGACACCGGCCAGCAGACCGGCCGCGCCCTCCAGGAGCATGGGCATCCACCGCTCGTGCCGCTCGGCGGCCCGCACCCCCGCGACGATCGCCAGGACGCCGTCGACGAGCGCGTAGCCCCCGAAGAGCAGGACGAGCAGGGCGAGCGTGATCCCCGGCAGCATGAACGCGACCAGGCCGAAGGCCATCGCAGCCAGACCGCGCAGGGCCAGAGCCCACCAGTTTCGAGCGAGCACCATGGCCGGGTTTGGCCTCACGGCCGAGCCGTCAGAAATGTCTTGGCTTCCTGGACCTCGGATCGATCGGGGTCGGCGTTCTTGGCGAGCGCCGTGAGTTTCTCGAAATACTTGCGCGCCGTGGCGGAGTCGCCGGCGGCGTTCGCCGCCTTCGCCGCACTGTAAAACCCTCGCAGCCGGTTGGGCGCCGCATGCAGCGACGCCTCGTAGGCCTGCAAGGCGAGCGCCGGCTGGCCGGCCTCGAGCAGCAGGTCGCCCAGCATCTCGCGCATGGGATAGAGCCGATTCTCGATTGCGACGTGCTTCTCGGTCGAGTCTTCGAGGTCGGCCGCTGCCCGCATGAGCTTCAGCGCCTCGTCGTTCCGTCCTTCTGCGCGCGCCTGCCAGCCACTGGCCGCCAGGACGAGGACGTGAACCTGCTCGCTCCAGTAGCTGTTCTCCGCCGCCTTGCTCAGCGCCTGCAGGTGCGCGATTTCCTCTTTCACCATATCCGGCTTGCCGAGCTTCGCGGCACCGACCGCGCGGACGAAGCGGGGCATCGCCTGGGCGTAGGCATAGGCGTCCGTGCGAACCGGAAGCGTGAGCGCTTCGGACCATGCAGCGCGTTCCAGCACATAGCGGGCGGCCGGAGCGGCCTGGCCCGTGTCTCGTCCGTAGATCCGCGCGCCGCTGAACTTTGTGAGCGCCGCCAGCTCGTCGATCACCCGTTTGGCCTCGCGATTCTGGCCGAGCTGCAGATACGCGTAGGCCATGAAATCCTGCGCATGGGGCTCCTGCGCAAACGTCGTCCCGGGAGCGTTGCGGGCCGCGTATTCGCGCGACGCCTTCACCGCGGCCTGGTTCGAGCGAATCGAGTCTTCCCAGCGTCCGAGGATCGAATAGATGTGCGAGGGCATGTGCTGGGCGTGCGGCGCCGAGGGAGCGACCTTGGCATACTTGTCGGCGGCGACCACGCCCCGGGCCGCCAGAGGCTCGAAGTCGTACGCGTGAATGATGTAGTGCGCCAGGCCGGGATGGTTGGGCTGGACCCGATCGATCGACTCCAGGATTGCGCCCGCCTTGATCTGCCTCGCGTACGTCTTGTCGCGGTGATCGACCGCTTCCAGCAAGGCGAGCGCGTAGAAGATCGCCGCTTCCTTGTCGTCGGGATATGTGCGGGCCAATCGCTCCATGGCCTGCTCGTAGCGCGCGCTGCGCGTTGTCGTGGGAACGCTGTCGTAGCCCGCGTACGCCTGTTCCAGCGCGGTGAGCCAGTCGCGCTCGCGCTCGGTCTTGGCGAGTGCCTTCCCCTTCTGGACGGCGTCGAGCCCGCGCTTGAGGTTCTCGGCGGCCCACGGCGGCACGAGCGGATTGGGCCGCTGGCTGATCGCGAGCCCCCAGTAGGCCATCGCGCAGTCCGGGTCGGCGGTGATGATCGCCTCGAATGCCTTGACATCTTCCGGATAGAAGAACGAATGCAGCATTGCGACGGCCTGCTCGAACTGCTCCTGGACACCGGGCCGGCACGAGACCGGGAAATGTACGGCACCGTATTGGCCTTGCCCCGCCTGCGCCGCCGCATCGGGGGATGCCCACAGAAGCAGCCCAGAGCAAACGGCAGCCATCGCGATGAGGACGAATGGCCTCTTCATGAACTCCCCCCTCGATGTGCTGGTGGTGTCCCCATTCTGGTGGAAAATGCGCGGCACAACTTCCGGTCTGACGGCGCGCCCGGTCATTGGATGATCTCATCCGCCCGCAGCAGCAGCGCCGGCGGGATCGTGAGCCCGAGCGCCTTGGCGGTCTTGAGGTTGATCACCAGCTCGAACGTCGTCGGCTGCTCGATGGGAAGATCGCCGGGCTTGGCCCCTTTCAGGATCTTGTCGACGTAGGTCGCGGCGCGCCGATACAGATCAGCAAACTTCGGTCCATAGCTCATGAGACCGCCGGCGTCCACATGTCGTCGCACCAGGAACATCGTCGGCAGCCGCGCGTTCAGAGCTAGCGTGGCGATCCGAGCGCGGTGGATGATGAACATCGGCTCGCCGAAGAACCAGGCGGCCGCCGCACGCTCGGTTACCGCGGTCCGGAACGCTCCCTCGAAATCGTCGGGGCTCACGATCTTTAACGCCAGGACCTGAATAGCGAGCAAGCGGCCTGGCTCTTCCAGGTCCTTCAAGCTTTGGACATGCGCCGGATTGCCGGGAGTCCAGAAAATGGCCACGCGCTTGATGTCGGGGACGACGTCCTTCAGGAGCTCTAGGTTCTTCCCAACGAGTTCCGGACCATAGGAGGCCGTTCCCGTGACGTTGCCGCCCGGTCGGGACAGGCTGGCGGCCAGCCCGAGCGCGATAGGATCGCCCACACCGATCATGACGATGGGGATCGTGCGCGTCGCTTGGTGGGCGGCCTGGGCCGACGTCGAGATGGGGGCCACGATCAGGTCAACCTTGAGACGCACCAAATCAGCGGCGAGTTCCGGAAGACGGTCCGGCTTGCCTTCGGCCCATCGGTACTCGATGACGATGTTCTGGCCTTCGGTGTAGCCGAGCTCCCGAAGACCTTGCCGAAACTGCTCTACGATGGGCGCCGACGGGCCGGCTGAACCACCGTCGAGGAAGCCGATCCGGTGGGTTCCTCGCGCCGGTTGAGCCTCGCCGGCGAGCGGCGCGGCGAGGAGGCCGAGGGTCACGGCGGCTGCGAACGCAGCGCGTACGATCATCATGCCGCCACCGCCGTGTGCTGGCTGAGCACGGTGGCGATCTTCCGCCCGCCGTCGATCCTACGCAACCCGATCTGCCCGCTCGCCACGGATTGGTGGTGCGCCTGGCAGGAGTCGAACCTGCGGCCCTCGGATTAGAAGTTCTCGAGCCGGGCGGCGCAGGCACCCAAGATTTTCAGCATCTTACGTGATCCTGATGGCCCGAGAACGTGGTGCGCAAAAATGCGCCCGGTTGCGCGGCGGAGCGGGCCGCGTAGTGACATCGTCAGTAACAGAGGCGGATCGTCGAGGTCTTACTTACCGGCGAGAGGCTCCAAGCGCTTCGCGCGAATCCCCGCGGCGCCCGCCGGCCCTGACAGAAACTGGATCACGGCTTTCGCCGGCGCCGAGTCCTTGGCGGCCGCGCCGAGGGCGGCTGAGAAGACGAACACCCGTTGATACTCTGCCGGGAGCGGAATGAATTCGATGCCGGGCACAGCCCGGACTTCATTGGCAAGCTGGAACGCGATGTCCGCTTCGCCCTTGGCAACGAACTCCGCGTTGTACCCGCCCGTGTGCAGCTTCAACTTCGGTTTGATCTGCTCGGCGATGCCGAGACGCTGGAACACGTCCGCCATGTGCACACCGCTGACGCCGCCCGAGGCGGGATCGGTGATGACGATCGCCTTGGCGGCGAGCAGGGCGCGCTTGAACCCATCCGCTGAGGTCATGTCCGACTTCGCCGCGTCCGCCCGCACCCCGGCACCGATTTCAGTGCGCGCCAGATCGACCGTCGTCCCGGGCGCGATCTTCCCATCCGCGAGCACCTGGTCCATCACGGTCCTGGGCAAGATGATCACGTCGCCGACATCACCGCTCTGGAGACTTCGCCGGAGGTTGCCGGCTTCGCCAAAGGTCATCGCCACCTTATGACCCGTGGTGCTCTCAAGCTGCTCGTGGAGGCCCCGCACGGTGTCTCTCATGCCGTTGGCACAGATGATCTTGACCTCGGCTGCATCGGCGACGGCTCCTGAGATCATCAGAGCCAGGAAAGCCATGACCACGCGTTTATTCATCACCGATCCTCCTGAGTCCCGGGTATCAGACTCATATCATCGTGCTGACCAATGCGGTCAGACAATCCCCCCCGCGGTTGACATCTTCGGGCCGTTCGGAACAAGCTTACACGAGAGACGAAATCCTGTGGAGAACGCGACCAGCGCGTGACATGACTGTCGCCTCACTCCGAAATGCGCCGAGCCCTTTCGTGCAGGTGCTCCGTACCATCATCGGGCGGCGGCTGTCCTACAAGGCGCTGACCGGTGAGGCTCTGGTTACGACGCCGGCGTAGGGGGAAACGCCATGGCCAACGATGAGACGACGCGACCCCCCGACGAGGGGAGGCGGGCATACGAGGAAGTCCCCGAGCGGCGCAGGCCAGCACGCCGCGTCGCGTTCGCGGGCGTAGAGCTCAGTGTGGCTATGGTTGTAACGCTGCTCATCGTCGGAGTCATTTTAGGATTTGGGATGGCAGCCGGGTGGCGCCTCGCCATCCGGCTCATGCGGTGATGCGGTAGGAACCTCGCTCATCCGGTGCGGCCGATTGCGTCTTGGAGCGGCCCGTGAGTGACATTCTCAGTGACAGTCTGCGCTCACGACGGGCCACTGGCTGGAGCAGGATTGCCAGCGGGCCCGGTCCGGACGCCATGATGGGCCCCTTCATTCGATGACCTGGTCCGCCTGCAGCAAGAGTGATTGGGGAATCGTGAGCCCCAGCGCCTTGGCCGCCTTCATGTTGATCACGACTCTGAACTTCGTCGGCTCGGCCACGGGTAGCTCACCCGCCTTCGTCCCGTTGACGATCTTGTCCACGTAGGCCCCGACGCCCCGCGCGGCGTCCGCGAAGTCAGGACCGAATTCCATGAGCCCGCCGCCGCGGACACCCTGGCCGAGCTCGAACACGGTAGGCAGGCGGACGCGCGTGACGAAGTCGACGATGCGCGGCAGATCGTTGCCTCGCAGGGGGCCGTAGAGAACAATGAGCCCGCCCGGCCGCGAGGCTGTGATCGCGGCGAATGCCTGGTCGAAGTCGTCCGGGCTCGCGACCCGGACCGACTGGATGGTGACGCCGAGGTGCGGCGCCGCCGTCTCGATGTTCTGGAATCCCAGCGCCATGGATTTAAGCGTCACGTTCCAGAGCACGGCGACCCGCGACAGCCGCGGAACGGCGTCCTGCAACAGCTGCACACGCTTGGCGGCGATCTCGGCCGAGTTCGACGCGATGCCGGTCACATTGCCGCCGGGCCGCGCGAGGCTGGCCACGATCCCGGTGCTGACCGGATCCCCGGTGCCGACCATCACGATCGGGATGCTCTGCGTCTGTGCCCGTGCCTCCAGTGCCGCCGCCGTCCCATACGTGACGAGCATATCGGGCTTCAACGCGATCGCCTCGGTGACCACGGCGGGAAGACGTTCCGGGATGCCCGCCGCGCTCCTGAATTCAACCACGAGGTTGCGACCGAGCTCGTAGCCGTGCTCGCGCAATCCCTCGAGGAGTGCGCGGTGAGCCGGATTCGCGACCGGATCGAACCGGGGAGCGATGGCCGCCACTACGCCGAGTCGCACGACCCTGCCGGGCGGGGCGGCGGCCAGAGCCGGCGGTGGCGCAAGCACAACGGCGAGCAAGAGAGCGAGGACGACGGCCATCGGCGGGATCATAGCGCAGGCCTATTCAGAAGTCGCATCATCCGGAGCGTGACGGGCTCGCGGCGCTCAATCGGTGTGGAGGCAAAGACCGGCGACAGCGCAGAAGAACGGTCGCGTAAGTCCCTGAATTGGTGGTGCGCCTGGCAGGAGTCGAACCTGCGACCCTCGGATTAGAAGTTCTCGCCATCCGGGGTGCCGCCACAACCATCGTCCCGTCACACCAAGGCGGAGAGAGCTGACCTCATGTCTATTCGACGCTGAACTCGAGTTGAACCTCAGCGCCAGTCCCCGACAACGACGAACGGAGCCCAATAGAACGGATCAGCCGACTTCGCGTCACCGAGAACCTCCAACTGGGCAGCCCTGAGTGCACTTTGAGCACTCCCGTGTCGCAGGCGTTCGTAGAAACGACCCATTATCCGGGCGGTTGCCGCATCGTCCACGGGCCAGAGTGAGACGAGAAGCGTCTGGGCGCCGGCGGCGAGGAACGGCCGGGTGAAACCCCACAACTCGTCTCCCGGAGACACCCGGCCGAGACCCGTCTCACACGCGCTCAGCGTAACTAATCCCGTACGCCTGAGGTCGAGTCGATAGATCTCGTGCGCTTCGAGGTCGCCCGGTGAGCCGTCAGTGGACGCCAGGCGGATGATCGAATACATCGGATCGATGAGATCGACCTCCGCGTGAGCTCCGACGTGAATGAGTTGACTATGGGGTGCACGAGCAAGCAGCCGTCCCTTGGTCGCCTCTTTCTGCGTATACGTTTCCGCGTCGGTGAACAGGGCGGTGATCCGGTGGACCTCCTCCTCGGCGCCCGGCAGCGCGAGCCGTCGACTTCCGAGATCGGGGTTACCCAAGGCCAGCACATGGCCCAGCGCCGCACGCTCCCGACTGATCAAGCTCAGCAACACACTCGCCGACGGCGCGTAGGAGATGCCGCGTTCTTCGATCAGATATCGGGTCTCGGCCCGGAGCGCCTGGAACGGCAGGTAATGCAGAACACTGTGTGGGACGATCACGACGTTCTCTGATGGGCCAAGACCGAGCGGGGCGATAAGCACATCGTAGAGGTCTCGCCCGATCGCGGTCGCATCGGAGGTTCGGCCGCGGTCGCGGAGTGCATCTCGGAAGCGGCTGATCCGGCCCTCGAGCGGGCCAGACCCGAGGCGCAGTGTTAGCGTCGTCACCCGCGCGCGTCGAAGTACCCACGCATAGCTGCGCTCGTCCACGACGTGATACACAATCACGGCCAGATCGTCCGGCAGACGCGAGCGCAGCTCCTGGATCATCGCCGGTCTGCGCAACGCGTCGGCGAATGCGTCGGCCCCCTCACTCGCCTTGACACGCCCACGCACCATATCCAGCAATGCCCTCGAGCGACTTTGATCGCTGACTTCCAGCGCCGTCTCGGCGTCCCCTCCGCTCATGAAGGCAACGATTGCCCGATCGAATACGGTTTGTAGATTGCCAAAGAATCCCGTCTTGAATTCATCGCTGCGAAATCGCGCGCGCACCTTTTCCGCGACGTTGAACACGTTCACGTACGTGGCCCTCGCAGCGTCTTGCTCACCCATGGCACTGTGTGTGCGAGCAATACCGTCGAGCGCCCACAGGCGGCTGTACGCCTCGTCGTCCCCGCTCGCGGCGGCAGCGGCCTTCTCGAAGGCGCGCAACGCTTCGGTGTAATGTCCGGCAGCGAGTGCGACCTCTCCCTGGCCACGGCGAATGGTCGCCCGAAGCCCGGGCGTTGCCGTCTCTTCGGCTTGCTGAAAGAACTCGCGCGCTTTGTCGGGGCTTTTCGCCGCCAAGTAGGCGTTCGCCATCGAGGCGTACACGAAGGGCCGGATTGACGGGTTACCTTGCACCAGCGCCTCTCCGTAATCCGTGAGGGCATCACCGATCACGCCGCGGCGGAGCTTGACGTCGCCGCGAATCTTGTAGGCCAGTCCCAGGACCTTCGCGCGCTCACGGGCAAAGACGGCCGTCGTCTGCGCAGCGTGATGAATCGCCGCATTTGCGAACTCATCCGCTCGGTCCAACCGACCCGCCAGACTGTAGGCGTACGCCAAATCACGACTCGCGAGGGCAAGCAGTTCAGCATTGCCGGTTGTCTGGCCGTAATACAGTGCCTTGGTGGCTTCCCGAATTCCTAACCGCAACTCTCCCCGATCCAGGAGCTCGAGGGTGCCTCCCTCCCAGCAACCGCGCCGGCGGTAGTGGGCAAGTTGACGGTTCGCGGCGTACAACAGTTCACCTTCGGCGGTGAGCCGCGCTGCGGATTCCGCCTCCATGGCGCGCATCTCCGCGACACGGTCATGAGACGGCACGCTCGCGCAGCCGGCGATAGCAAGGAGAAGTAGCCCCGAGACCACGCGCCTCTGCGTTGTGCGTTCGCTTGACCCGAGATCCCCGATATGGCCCATGTTCCCTTCCACCTCGTTCCTTGCCGCCACTCCTGGATTCCGCATTCCGATCGGAACCGCTGACTCCTGTCGCACCCAGCAGCGTTGGACCGCTGCCCTCGGCCAGACGAGTCCGACGGCGCGTCGCAGCCCAGCATTGCCGTCGATGATCGCGCACCGGCGCCCGCAACGCACGTGCGACAGAGCCGCGCGCCAACTCCGCCTCACCCAAGTGTGCTCGCGTGGAAGGCCACGTAAGTCTTCGGCTCCCGCCGCTTACAATGTGACCACTATTGGAGTAACAGCTGAGCAAGAGCGCTGTCTAGGTAGGTAATTGATTCTTTGGTGCGCCTGGCAGGAGTCGAACCTGCGACCCTCGGATTAGAAGTTCTCGGGCTGCATCACCCGATCGCCCTATGTTCTCACGGCGGTAATGCCCACCGGTATCCCCAGCACCGCTGCGCTCCGGTGCGGACGGTTGCGCCGTGGAGCAACCCGTGAGTGACATTCTCAGTGACAGTCGCGCTCGCGAGCGGTGGTCGACACAGGTTCGAATCCCCGACGGGGTGGTGGGCGTTCCTTGACGAGCCCGGTGGGCCGGGCTGGCATCTGTTTCACGCGCGTTCGCTCTCGGGACGAGGTCGGGTGCGCACCGCTGGTGACACCTTTGGTGACAGCCGGCAACACACGATCCCGAGGCGACGGCCGTTGGACGCGATGACCGTGAGAACGGTACAATGCCCTCGTGAACAATCAGGAGGCGCGGACCGCGGTGCATGCGCGCATCACGCCGGACGTTGAGTCTGGATATGTCGCCACGTGCGAAGAGATCGCGGTGGTAACCCAGGGCGAAACGTTGGACGAAGTGACCGCCAACCTGCGCGAGGCGGTCGCCCTGCATTTCGAGGGCGAAGATATGGTCGCGCTCGGGTTCGTTCCGAAGCCGACGATCATCATCACCCTGGAGCTCGCCCCGGCGCATGCCTAAGCTCCGGCGCCTTTCGGGCGCGGAGCTGGTGCAGATCCTCCGAGGCTTCGAGTTCGCTGTCCACGCGCAGCGGGGCAGTCACATCAAGCTTCGTCGGATGCTACCGGACGGTACCAGTCAGTCGCTGACGGTGCCCGCACACGCGTCGGTCAAGCTCGGGACCCTCCACGCCATCTTCGCGCAGGCCGCACGCTTCATCCCCGAGCCGGACCTCCGCCACCACTTCTACACAGACTGAACCCGGGCGCGGCAACGGATTGGTGGTGCGCCGGGCAGGAGTCGAACCTGCGACCCTCGGATTAGAAGTTCTCGGGCTGAATCACCCGATCGCCCATGTTCTCACTGCGTTAACGCCTACCGGTATCCCCAGCACCGCTGCGCTCCGGTGCGGGCGGTTGCGCCGTGGAGCAGCCCGTGAGTGACATCCTCGGTGACAGCGTTCGAGCCCCGGTCATACCTCCGCGTGGTTGAACGCGTACTGCGGCCACTCTCCGGCTTGCTCGCAACACGCGCAGTGGACCATTTACTTCCTCGGCGCCCGTTCAGCCATCGACCGGCAATACGCATAAAGGGCGTCGTACGCCGGGAACTGTTTCACGATGTTGTCGTGGTCGTCCTTGGCGATCACCTGGAATCCCGTGGCGAGGGCGTAGAGACCGGCCGACTCCGGGGTGAGCTGTCGGCATCCGTGTCGGCGCCGCGCACGATGCGCGCGAGGGCCTGGAGCGCCGGATCGGTGAGCTGGTACGTGTCGAGAAACGCATCGAACGAGCACCGCTCCCCGTGATGCGCGAGCTCGACCCCCGGGATGTCGTACGCGGTGGCACCCTCGCGTTCAGCCACGACCCGGACCTGATCGGCGGGAACGAACAGGAACGTCGCTTCCTTGTCGATGAAGCGACTGATGAGCCAGGGGCAAGCGATCCGATCGACACGAGCTCTTTCTCGGGTGACCCACTTCATCGACGTGCTCCTTTCAGCACAGCGAGACCGTCGCGGGCTATTTCGAGCCCTCCGGCTTCTTGCTGTTGGTCAGCTCGAGCGCGGCTTTCAATCCCTGGGCGAGCTTGATCGGATCGTCGTTGGCCCAAAAGTGCATGTAGAAGAGGCGCGGATTGTCCGCGAGCGCATGGTTGTGCAGTGCCGTGACCTGGATGCCGTGCTCGCGGAGGGTCTTCGCCACGCGGTTGACCTCGCGCCCGATCAATACGAAATCGCCAGTGATCGCCGCCTTGCCGTCACCCGTCGGCTGGAAGTTCAGCGCCGTGTTGACGCCCATGGCCGGGAGGAGCTCCATCCCGTTCTCGGTGATCTTCTCCGCCCGCGCCACGCTGACCTGCAGCACGCCGTTGTTCACCCGCCCGGAACGGCCGAGCGCCCCTTCGATCTGCTTTTGGTCCAGTTGGGGGCCGGCCGGCGGAACGCCGGCCGCGGCCGCTTGCCCGAGCGGCGTCTTGCTGGCTGACAACGCTTCGTGGAGCGACGTCGCCAATTGCACAGGATTCCCGTGACCGCTGTAGTGCATGTACATGACGTGCGGCGACATCTCGTTCAGATGATTGTGGAGCGCCGTGACCGCGATTCCTTTGTCGAGCAGGCGCGTCATGACGTCGTTGACCTCCTCGTCGAGCAGCACGAGGTCCCCCATCACCATGGCATCCTTGCCGGTTTTTTTGAACGCGGCGTACGAGCCAAGCGCAAAGCCCGCTTTCACATCGACGCCCTGCACTTTGACCTGGAGATCTGTCCGCGGCATCGCGACGCGGAATACGCCGCCGGGCTGCACCTGCCCGGATTTGCCGAGGGCCTGCTCGACCGCCTTCCATTCCGATTCCGATTGCGATTGTTGCGCCGGCGCCGCCACTGGAAGGCTCGCGACGGCAGCGGCGATCGCAGCACTTACCCCGGCAATTGTTGCGATGCGTCTGAGAGTCAAGCTGCCCATTGGAGAATCCTCCTCTGTGTTCCGCTCCGGCAACAGGTGAACCTCACTAGCCGCCTCCCGTCACACCACGGATCGTGAGGTCATCAAAGGCCGTGATCGAATCGGCCTTCGTCCACAGCCCCACGCGGCCCGACCTGAAGCGTGAGTCGCGATGGTCCAGGTAGAGCTTGCCGTCGAGCCATGCCTGCATGTGGTCGCCGATCGCCACGAGACGCACGGTATGCCACTGGCCGAGCGCCGGGGCTGTGACGCGCGCCGTCGCGAGCTGGCGACGACCCCGATCGTAGGAGTAGAGCCGGAAGTTGTCCTCGAGCGCGTTGGCCCGGGCGACGTAGTACTTGCCGTCGTTGACGCGGAACACGATGCCGCCCGACGCATCTTCCTGACCGGAGATCGGCTTGAACTTCATCGATATGTCAACATCGGCGTAGGGCCCTGGCGGGGCCACGATGACGTTGAACTCATTCCGGGTTGCTCGCTGCACGAGCACTCTCTTGCCGCTCGGCGCGCCGACCATGTCCTCCACAGCCCACTGCCCGGCGACCGTCGTCCAGCCCTCGATCCCTTTGCGCTCGAAGTCGAATTTTTCGACCGGGATGTCGTCAGGCACTTTGAGCTCCGTTGCCACGCCCATGGCCCGTCGTCCCCGGCTCACGGCCAGCGCGCCGACGGCCGCGACCGCCTTCCTCAACCATCCGCGCCGCGACATGGGCGTACTCTGCATCCTCGCCTCCTAATCCAACTTCTCGGACACCGTTTTCCAGTCGGTGCCCTTGAGCAGGGTGACGGCGGCGACGGGGTGACCGTCCTTCAGCGCGGGCATGACGCTGACGGCGCGGTACCCCTTGTTCTCCTTCACGGCCTCGGAGGCAGCGGCATCGAGGGACCGCTTGGCCTTCCCTATCGCGTCGCTCTGGGCCTTCGCTGCCGTGAGGTCGTCGCCACTGGTGATCGGCTCCGCCTTCGCTACCTTGCCGGTCTTGTGATCCACGATGACCTCGGAGAATGTGTCGCCCTTCATCGTGTAGACCGACAGCTGCAGCTTGCCGTCCTCCATCTCGTACTTCGCGGAGATCGGCTTGCCTTCTTTCGCGCTGGCCGTGAGTCCGCGCTGTAGCGGAATCTTCGCGTCCTTGAGCGCCTTCGCCAGCTCCGCGTGCTCCTTGTCGTCGTACTTCTGCGCCCAGCCCGTCGGAACCGCGATGAGGCATGCCACGAGGAATGCCAGTGCCAACGTCGTCGTTTTCATGTGTCGTCTCCGGTTTCTTGGGGTGGTGGTGGTGCTACGTCTTCTGCTTCAACACGCTGTAGAGGCCGTCGAAGATCGCGATCCCCCGTTCCAGCAGCTCGTGATCATCCTTGGTGGCCGCCGCCAGCCCCTTGATGGCGAGATCCACCCCCGTGGACTCCTGGCGGGTGAACTTGCTATCGTGCAGGTCCGCTTCGTGGATGATCTCCGCGATCAGCTTTACCCGGCGATCCTTGATCCCGAACCGCTTGACCAGGGTCTCGAACGTGCAGTCCTCGCCGTGGTGGCCGAACTCCGCTCCGAGGATGTCGAAGGGAATGCCCTTGCGCGCGGCATCCGCTGCATCAGCGAAGGCGAATTTGGCGGTCGGATCACAGAACCGCTTGAGAAGCCAGGCGGACGCGATCCGGTCGATGTGAGGTCGCGGGCGCGTGACCCACGTGCTCCCCGCGGGCGGCACCGAGCCACGGGAAGCCCTCGAGCGGGTCGGTGGCCGGGCTTCGAGGACACGCAAGCGTTTGGCCGTGGCCTCCCAGGCAGTTTTCGCCCGCTGGCCCGGCGGCGACTCCAGATAGTCAATGGCCTGGATGCGATCGAGCTCCCGCTTGAGCGCATCGAGCCGGGCTCGCACCTGCGGCACCGACCCGCGGTGGGCCCCCTTGAGCCGATCGATCTGGACGGCGACCTCTCGGCAGCCGTGCACGACGGCCTGGTACTCGGCTGCGCGCGCCTTGTGGAACAGCGCCGCCACCTGCTCCTCCGTCATGGTCTCGATGCGATCCACCCGCAACAGCGTCACCTCGCCGCGAAACGACTGGATCTCCTGCACGAGCCACTGAAAGAGCTCCGTCGTCTCGGCGGTCTCCGGCAGGATCCAGGCCGCTCCGCGCAGCTTCACGGCCCCCATGCGCTGCAGCTTTCGCCAGACGCCGACGCGATGGCGGGTCGGCGTGGGCGGCAGGCTCATGAGCAGAGTCAGCCAGCGCATTGCATTGACGGTAATCGTTGATACACTCCCCGTCAAGCGTTACAGGCAGCAGGACCGCCGGGAGGTGCCGTAATGCCGGCCGAACACACGAACGAACGCGTCCCGATCCGCGATCTCGTCCGGTACTACTTACGCCTCGGCCTTCTTGGGTTCGGGGGACCCGTCGCGCTCGTCGGTCAGATGGAACGCGAGCTCGTCGGTGAGAAGAAATGGCTCACCAAGGAAGAAATGCGCGAAGGCATCGCCGTCTGCCAATCGCTGCCCGGTCCCCTCGCGATCCAGGTCGGCATCTGGATCTCCTACATCCGCGGCGGCTTCTGGGGCGCGTGGGCCGGCGGCTGGGCGTTCATCCTGCCGAACTTCATCATCGTTGCGGCGCTCGGCGCTCTTTACGTTCGCTTCGAAGGACTCCCGGCGGTGGCGGCGATTTTCTACGGCGTGAGTCCGGCCGTCATCGCGTTGATCCTTCATTCGTGTTACCGGCTGACCAAGCTGGGCATGAAGGACGGGCTGGAGTGGGCGCTCGCCGCGGCCGCCTTCATCATCACGGTCGCCGTTCAGGCCGAGGTCGCGTTCGTCTTCATCGGGTGTGGCATCGTCGGCTTACTGTACTACGGTTCGCTAGTTCGTGGGCGAAAGGCCTCATCGACCACCTCGCTCATGGGCGGCCTGCCGATGGTCGCCTCCGGCGTCTCACAGGGAAGTCTCGGCTCGATGCTCGGCAAGCTACTCACCTTCTTTCTGAAGGCCGGCTCGCTCACCTTCGGCAGCGGCCTCGTCATCGTCCCGTTCCTCGAAAAGGGCCTCGTGCAACAGACCGGCTGGCTCAGCGAGCGCGAGTTCCTGGTCGCCGTGGCGATGGGCATGATCAGCCCCGGCCCCGTAGTCATCACGGCAACCTTCGTCGGCTACCTCGTCGCGGCGCGCCTGGGTGGCTCCCTGCTGGAGGGCTTCTGGGGCTCGCTCGTCGCGACGATCGGGATCTTCTTGCCGTCGTTCCTGCTGATCCTGATCGTCGCGCCGATCCTCGTCCGCTACCGGCAGAACCCCAACGTCCAGGGCTTCATCAAGGGCGCATATGCCGCGGCCATCGGCACCATTCTCGGCGCCTGCGTGTTGCTGGGGAAAATCGCAATCGGCGACTGGCTGACCGCGCTCGTGGCGCTGGCGAGTCTCATCGTGCTGTTTCGCTGGAAGGTGAGCAATCCCGTGCTCGTCGCCGTCACGGCGATCATCGGTCTCATCGCATTCCCACTCCTCAAGCCGGATTGGGTGTTCGTGAAATAGGGCGACGAATCCGGGGCCGCAATCGGATCGGAGTTTGCTCGTATGGCGGACGAACCATCCGGGACCGTTTCCTGCCGGCTCTGTGGGATACGCATCGCCCCAGACGCGACAATATGTCCCTCTTGCGGCGCCAAGGAGCCCTGCATTCCCGACGAGCCTACCGTTTCCCCGCGCGTCATACGTCTCCTCGTATGGGGTGGGGGGATCGTCCTCGTCGGGGTGCTGCTCCTCATGTCCGGGGTCGTGATGTTCGGCACGCCCGACGGCGAGCGCGATCACCGGCCTCCACACGTCGAGTCGAAAAAGGGCGAGTCACGCTGAGCAGATGACGCCGTCGGTTTCGGTACGGGTGCGCACTAGGCTGCGGGATCTTTCGTTCGCCGATAAGTCCTATCAATGGCCCTCAGCAGCACTATCGAACCGGCAGCCCGGATCACGCAGCCGCAAATAGCTCGCTGCCCCACGTCGACATGCCACTCACGCTCGAGAAACTGTGGCGCGCGCTACGGGGGTGACGGTAGCGGTGCGCGGCGATAGCCCTAGAGGGATTTATTGGTCGCGTCACCCCTGAATTGATGGTGCGCCTGGCAGGAGTCGAACCTGCGACCCTCGGATTAGAAGTTCTCGGGCTGCATCGCGCGATCGACGTGTGTTCTCAAGGCGTTAGCGCCTGCCGGTATCCCCAGCGCCGTTGCGCCCCGGTGCGGGCGGTTGCGCCGTGGAGCGGCCCGTGAGTGACATTCTCAGTGACAGTCCGCGCTCACGAGCGGTGGTCGACACGGGTTCGAATCCCCGACGGGATTTACACACTGGTGGACCAAGCACTCACGTTCCAGATCCGCGGTGTCGCCTACCGACCATAGCGGCCTCAACAGGAACCGACGAAGGGACTGTTAGCGTCCTTCAGCTAAACGTGCTCGCGCTCGCCGGTCGGTGACCTCAGAGTACCGTTCGGTTCGCAGGCGTCACGAGCAGGCGCGCGCGCCACCGTTCAGTACGGTCAACTCACCGCCGTGACGTATGACCCTCAGGCCCGGCGTAATACCACGACTTCTTGCCCGCATGGAAGGAATCGGTAGCGCGAGGCTGTAGCCGTTCCAGGTTGTCGCGCGGCGGACCCAGCGGCCGTCGACGCGGCGCGGGAACCCGACCACGACGTCGTACGCCGCGGCCGCCGACGCCAGCGAGGCAACGACGGCAAGCGCGACGAGTGCGGAGCGCGTGCGGAAGCTGAGGGCGTTTCTCCGGAGGCGTTCGATGTGCGCCCTCGAAGAATACCAGCCCGGCAGGAAGAGGCCCAATGGACCGGAGACGGTGGATGGCCAGCCTGAGAGGTACCGGGAAACGGGCTCCCTGAAGTCACGCTAAGGGAGGGCGTCGGCCGGCAATCGCGCCCGGCCACGTACACGCCCGCAGCGCCAGCTCCGCGCACAACATCGCT
>JBGPHP010000055.1:0-16171 GCA_041484445.1 Gemmatimonadota bacterium | reverse complement strand
CGAACGGGTGCACCTCGCGTCGCCGAGTATCGGCCTGGGCACGCACATCGACGACGTCGTGAATACCATCCTCTGGGAAGATCTCCATGACGTGGTCCTGGTGGGACACAGTTATGGGGGGATGGTGATCACCGGGGTCGCCGACCGAATTCCCAACCGTATCCGCCGCCTCGTCTACATCGACGCATTCCTCCCCGACTCGGGAGAAACGGCGCTGGGGCTCGTGGACACCATCAGAGGAAGTTTGTTGCGGACGAGTCGCCGCAACGGTTTCAGCGTGCCGGATTGGGTGTCTGACACGGCGTCGATTCCGCGCGACGTGCCGCAGCCCCTTCGGACCTTTACGGACACGCTCCGCCTGGTCAATGCGGCCGCGCGCGCGTTGCCGGCGACCTACATTCTGACAGTCGAGCCCACGATGACACCGGATCCATTCCAGCGCTTTGCGGATCGGGCCGCGAGCCGGGGCTGGCCGGTCTATCGGCTTGAAGCCAACCATACGCCTGAGCGTTCAGCGCGGCAGCCGCTCGTCGCCCTCCTCGCGGCCGTCCCCTGAGTGCTGCAGCCCAGCATGGTATGAGCGCGGACGCTTGCACCAGGCCCTTTTCAAGAAGAGGAGACATGAGCTCGACCCGCAATCCAGGGAGAGTGGCCGGATTCTGGTACCTGCTCCTGGTCCTCATCGGCCCACTGCGCCTCATCTATATCCCCAGCAAACTGTTCGTCGAAGGAAACGCGACCGCGACGGTCAACAACATCGCCGCGCACGAGTGGCTGTTCCGTTTCGGCATCGTGGCCGACTTGGCCTGCGGGGTGATTTTGGTCCTCCTGGTGATGGCCTTCTACCGGTTGTTCAAGGGAGTGGACCAGAACCTCGCGATGCTGGTGGTGATCTTCGGCGGGGTGATGCCGGCCCTCATCAACTTCGTTGGCGTCGTGAGCGACGCGGCCGCCCTCATGGTCGTGCGCGGAGGCGATTTCCTTTCCCCATTCGACAAGCCGCAGCAGGACGCGCTGGCCATGCTGTTCCTCAATCTGCGTGACCACCAAAACACGGCCGCCGAAATCCTGTGGGGGGTATGGCTGCTGCCATTGGCCGTGCTGGTGTACAGATCGCGTTTTCTGCCGCGCTTCCTGGGCGTCTGGCTCGCCATCGGCGGCTTCGCCTATGTGATCCTGAGCCTCACGGGCGAACTGTTGCCGCAATATCAGGACAGAGTGTTTACCTACTCTCAGCCCGCTTTCTTCGGGGAACTGGCCATCATGCTGTGGCTCGTGATCAAGGGTGCCAAGCCACCAGCGGACGCGACGGGTTGACTAAGACCTTGCCCCACACGCCGGTTGACGCTTATCCGTTAAGTATCAGCGCGACCTTTCTGGGGAAGTCCCGGTATGCCTCCACCGTTTGATCTCCAGGACTCGGTCCTGGCCGCGTGGGCCACCAACAGCCGCGTCTCGGCCTACCTCATCGAGCACATTCCTACGACCCTCTGGTCCGCGGTGATAGCCGGGCTCTGGCAATGGCGCACTCGGCAGCGCGAGGAGGGCGCAGCGCCACGCGCCGATGCCTAACCAGCGGCCGATGGTGCGCCTCCGGCGAGTTTCAGCGACCCGACCCCCAATAGGCTGTGGCGTGCTGGCCGCCATTATCCTCCAAGGGTGTGCCGCGCACTGGCAGCGAATTACTCTACCACCAGACACCGTGCTCGCGTCGCGCCAGCAGGTACAACTGTGGCAGGGCACACGCGCCCGCGTTCTACACGCCGTCCGCGTAACACCAGACTCACTCCTGGGCATTCCATTTCAGAAACCCCCCTCGTGTGACTCTTGCCGTGTCACCTTGGCCCGGGCACAGATCGACTCGGTCCGGTTCGGCGATCAGGAAACGGTCGGCCTTGTTACCGTAGCGTATCCCTTCGCCGCCTTGATTCTGTTCCTCTACGTGAGTTTGCGCGGTCTGGGAGGATCCTGAGACCTGGGCAGCGGAGACCTATGCGTTCGACGACAATGGCAGGTGAAGTCGCCGACGCACTTCGGAGCCTTCGCCGGCCCACCACGCCAGCGGCGCGGGGCGTGCGGCGGGCATTCTCGCGGCGTCTCCGCGCGGCGCCAGCGAATCTCGTCTTGGACACCGCGGTCAAGCTCGTCGCACGCGGCGGGGACCTTGAGCGTTTTGTCGCGTACGAGCTAGTGTCCTCGCACAAGGCCGCGCGCAGCGCTCTCACGGCGCGCGGGTTGTTGCGGCTGGGCCGAGGCGTGGCATCGTGGGGCGCCGTGGATTGCTTCGCCTCGTACCTCGCGGGGCCAGCGTGGCGCGAGGGCCGGATTCCGACGGCCCTGGTTCGGCGGTGGGCTCGCTCGACCGACCGCTGGTGGCGTCGCGTTGCTCTGGTCAGCACGGTGCCCCTGAACAACAAGGCGCGCGGCGGTGGCGGCGACGCGAAGCGGACGTTGGCAATCTGTGGCCTGCTGGTCACTGACCGCGACGACATGGTCGTCAAGGCGCTCTCGTGGGCCCTGCGGGAGCTGGCGAAGCGGGACGCAGCGGCGGTGCGCACGTTTCTCCGCCGCCACGAGCCCCGTCTCGCCCCGCGCGTACGGCGCGAGGTGCTCAACAAGCTCACGACCGGGCTCAAGACGCCGCGCAGGCAGCGTGCCGCCTGACCAGCCCTTGAAGCTGCCGGACCGGGCGGCTACTCCTGTAGGGAGAAGTCTGTCTGTCTGTGGCCGCCCCAGCACGCAACTTAGGACCAATCCGTTAGGGCTACAGGCCTTTCGCGACAGAGGAGGATCCATGCGTTCTCTCCCGGCATTATCCCTTGCGACGACCCTTGTATTGGCGGGACCCGGTAGTGCCCAAGGACGCACGACCGCCGCCCCGTGCACGGCCCCTCACGGGCCTCCGATCGAGCAACTCCAAGCGCTCGCCCGCCAGTACCACCCCGAGGCATTGACGCCGGAACCCTTCGTCGTTGCGGGCATCGCCGATGCGAGAGTTGAAGATCGCCTGGTTGACGGCAGGCCCTGGATCGTTTGGGCAATATTCTTCGCCCGGAATGACGAGTTCATCGCTCCCTACGACGTCGGTGGGGCCCTCAATGAGTATCGCTACACCCTTGGGCAGGCGGTCACTATCACGTGCTGATGCCAGCTAAGCGCGCTCTTGTCCCTGCCGCCATTGGTTTCTTCGTGGGCCTCGGCATTGGATACGTGGACTCGCGGCCTACCTGGGACGACACCGGCATCACGGCCGGGGCCGTGTTCCTTGCAGCGGCCGTGCTCGCCGCGGTGAGGCCGAGTGTATTTTGGCTGACCGGGCTGGCCGTCGGACTGCCGGTTCTTGCTGTGAACGTGGTTCTCCACTCCAACTACGGCTCTGCGATCGCAGTTGGGGTCAGTTTGGTCGGGTCCGTGCTTGGTTATGTGGCCGGTAAGCTTCTTGGGCGCAGCGACGCTGGTCGCGCGGGCGCCTAATTGCCTGGTTCGGAGGCGTTACTCATGTCACGCATTGCGCTCGGGACGCTCTGTGGCGCCGTCTTTGGAGCCATTGCAGTGGCTACGATGCTGCCACTGTCCTTCCCCGATAAGCGCGCGGCGCTCACCGCGGCGTTCTTGGATCGGTTCGCCATCGGGGTCGTCATCGGCGTCGCCGATGTGCCGTGGCCCGGCTGGGCCACGGGCTTGTGCTTCGGTCTGCTCTTGAGCGCCCCGTCTGCTGTCATCACCAAGGCGTGGGCGCCTATCCTCGGTCTGGGCGCGGTAGGCGGCGTGATCATTGGGTTGGTCGTCGCCCACTTTGGCGCAACCCGTTAGGCGGCACGCGACTGTGCAAAGACGCCCGTCTGTCATCTCTGTGATGGCGGCAGTGACCGACGCGCCGGCAGCCGTCGCCTGGTACAAGCGGGCGCTTGGCGCCGTCGAGCTCTGGAACCTGGGCTCAGTAGCCGGCCTGGCCATCGCCGGGGCGCCGTTTTTCGTCGGCGAGCCTGCGCAGAACGGGTGGGAGAGCCCCGCAAAGCTCGGTATCACGTCGGCGCGCATCGAGGTGTTTTGCGACGACCCCGACGATTTCATCGCGCGCGCCGTGGCAGCAGGCGCAAACGGGAGTCTGGACCGGATCCGGAATCACGCGATGCCGTGGGGACCCCATCGGCAGGGCGGGTTTGTCGATCCATTCGGGCACATCTGGCTCGTTGGCGATCGGTCGCCGTTGAATCCTCACGATACGGACCAGGCTGGCTAACCCGTGCTCGACGGCACGTCCTTCCGAGTCAGCTCCGCCGCTGCCGCCGGGGTGGTCAGTCGCGACACGCGTCTCGACTTCGTGCAGAGAGGCTCCAGAGTGCTCGGACGCTACTCTGGCGGCTCTATTCGACGCGGGTACCTCGTCGGAAGCCTCGTCGGCAGGATCCTCCAGTTTCGGTATGCCCAGACCGAAGCCACCGGTCATGTCCACGGCGGCCGATCGATCTGCCACCTTGAGATCGGCCAGGGTGGTCGGCTTCGTCTTCATGAGCACTTCGTCTGGGAAACGCGCCCTGGGCGCGGGACCAACGTCTTTGATCAGTCTGCAGCCCGACTGAACGGACACGCCAGCTAACATGCGCCCCGTCGTGTCGAAACTGCGCATCCATACCTTTCCCATCTCAATCGACGGTTTCGGAGCGGGGCCGAGTCAAGATCTTCAGAATCCGCTCGGCGTGGGCGGCCCGGCCCTGTTTGACTGGTTCTTCCACACGCGCACCTGGCAGCGGATGCACGGGAATGCAGACGGCGAAACGGGCATCGACGACGATCTCGCCGTGCGAGGGTTCGCCGGGATCGGCGCCTGGATTCTCGGGCGCAACATGTTCGGTCCCGTGCGGGGGCCGTGGCCGGACGAGCGCTGGAAGGGCTGGTGGGGTGACGAGCCCCCGTATCACACGCCCGTCTTCGTCCTGACGCATCACCCCCGAGCGCCACTCAGGATGGCGGGCGACACCGAGTTTCGGTTCGTCACCGATGGCATACACGTGGCGCTGCAGCAGGCGAAAGACGCGGCGGGTGGGCGCGACGTCCGATTGGGCGGCGGCGTGTCCACGATTCGGCAGTATCTCCGCGCTGGGCTCATTGACGAGCTGCATCTGGCCATCGCGCCCGTGGTGCTCGGCACCGGGGAGCATCTGCTGCACGACATCGATCTGCGCTCCTTGGGTTACGAGTGCGTCGAGCACGTCGCCGGCGGCCGCGCGGCCGCACACATCATGCTCCGTAAGATCGCGTGACGCCGCTGCCGACGAACCTCATCGAGCAGCTTGAGGCGACTCGCGAAAATGCCCACCACCTTGGCCAGATCAAAGCGGCGCTCTCTGGAGGCCGTTCCTCTTGATTGCGGCGCCTGCTGGCCGCAGCTTAACCGCAATCCGCTGAGACGCGCACTCCAGGAACACGCTCCCTCATTGGAGGCCAAGGTGACGATGGTTCGTGCAACACACCTCGCGGTTGGCGTCGCAATGCTCGCGCTCGGCGCAGCGAAATCCCTCCACGCGCAGATCGACGTCGGGACGTGGATGAGACAGGCGACGGACTCCATGCCCGGGATGACGATGACGGTCGAGGCGTGCTGCAATGGCGGTCGTCGATTGATCTACCGTGTGGTCATCGCCGAGACCGTGACGCTGCTCACGGTCGAGTCACGGCTCGACGGCACTGACGCGCCGGTACTGATGAACGGGAAACCCAGCGGCGAAACCATGTCCATCACGCGCGTGGACGACCATCACGCGTCGACGATTGTGAAGATGAACGGAAGGCCATTCGGCACGTCGAAGGCGACACTCTCCGCCGACGGCAGGACGCTGACGGTCATCAATGACTTCTCCTCCTCGGCCGGTGGCCAGGCGGTGGGGAAGTACACGGAGATTTGGGTGCGGAAGTAGCAGGGTACCGAGCCCACTCCAGGTGGTCGCGCCCGCGACCGCTCACCCCAACGGGAGACACCCATGCAACTGGGGGCGTTTTCGATCAGTCTGGCGGTCAAGAATCTTGAGGCCTCGAGAGCCTTCTACGAGAAGTTCGGCTTTGCCGCCTTCGCCGGAAATGCTTCGCAGCAGTGGCTGATCCTGAAAAACGGCGATCACGTCATCGGCCTCTTTCAAGGGATGTTCGAGAACAATACTCTCACCTTCAACCCCGGATGGGATCAGAACGCCCAGACCCTCGCGTCGTTCACCGATATCCGCGAGCTGCAGCGGCAGCTGAAGGCGCAAGGCGTGCGGCTGCAGAAAGAGGCGGACGAGAGTACAACCGGGCCGGCCAGCTTTGTCGCGGTGGACCCCGATGGCAATCCGGTCCTGGTCGATCAGCACGTCTGAGCTGCATCGTCCGCGCAGGCCCACGCATCGATCTCCTTTGGCACGCCGGTAGATCAGTGAACGCATCCGTCTTTGTCGGCACGAGTCTCGACGGTTTCATCGCCCGGGCCGACGGCTCCTTCGATTTTCTCCCGTCCGGGGGCGGCGAGCCGCACGGCTACGAGGAGTTCATGGCCACGGTGGATGCCCTCGTCATCGGCCGGAAGACCTTCGAGACAGCTTTGGGGTTGGGCGGGTGGCCCTACGGACCGAAGCCCGTCTTCGTGCTCAGCAGTCGTCCGATCGCGACCGCTCCGCCCGGGGCGGTGGTGGAGCGGATGTCGGGGGCTCCGGCCGACATCGGAGCGCAGCTCGAAGCGCGCGGCATCCGGCATATCTACGTCGACGGCGGGATCACGATCCAGCGGTTTCTTCAGGCCGGCCTCATTCACCGTCTCATTGTCACCCGTGTGCCGGTTCTCATCGGCACCGGCATCCCGCTCTTTGGCCCGGTGGAGCGCGATATCGCCCTCACGCATATCGCCACTCGCCAGTATGCCAGCGGCCTGGTGCAGAGTGAGTATGCGGTGGCGCCTTCCGCGTCCTTCGATCGGCAGCCCGTGCTACGTGGAGAGATCCTGGAGCTGCGCCCATTGCGGGCGGACGACTTCGCGGCGCTGTTCCGGGTCGCGGCGGATCCGCTCATCTGGGAGCAGCATCCGGAACGCGATCGCTATCAGGAAGCGACGTTCCGGGCCTTCTTTGAGGAGGCGCTCGCCTCCGGTGGCGCGCTGGTCGCCCTGGATCGGGCCAACGGGCGGATCATCGGATCGTCGCGTTACCACGGCTACGACGCGGAACGCAGCGTCATTGAGATCGGCTGGACCTTGCTTGCCCGGGCCTACTGGGGCGGCCGATACAACGGCGAAATGAAGAAGCTCATGTTGGAGCACGCGTTCAGGTCGGTGGAGCGCGTGGTCTTTGTCATCGGTCCAGACAATCGACGTTCACAACGGGCGGTGGAGAAGATTGGTGGCGTGCGAGCGGGCACGAGGACCGACGCGCACGGGCGGGAACGGGTTGTGTACGAGCTCACGCCCGCGCTCTATGCCCCACACCACTGATCGGCGGTCTGGAGCCAGCACCTCCCTGAGGACGACAGGGACTTCGGCCGCAAGGGCCTGGCAGCGCGGGCCAAGGCCTAACCAGGCAGGATGACACGCAGCATACTGTGGGTATGAGTCCGCACCGCATGGCATCATCCGTCGCCGTCCTCCTCGCCAGCGCTGCACTCGCATGCGGCAAGAAATCAGCTGCGCCGCTCGCCGACCTCCATGCCATCACGCGCGCAGAAGTTCAGCCGGACAGCCGGGACGTCACATACCCAATTCGCGATTCGTCCCGGCTCACCCAGGTGGCGACCCTGCTTCGCGCCCTCCTGACCGCTGGCTGAGGATGCCGTCGACGCCCCATGCGCCTTCGCACCTTCGCCATCGCGCTCCTGATTCTCACGGGCGTCGCTTCGGCCGCGGCGCTCAGGCACATGGACAACGTCCCGGCATTCATCGTGATCGCCCCCGGATACCTGGTCCAGGCATGGCTTTTCGAGGCCCACCGAGCGTTGGGCGGATTCGGCTATCAGGCGACGATGGTCGGAGTGTCGGCGCTGGTGTGGACACTGCTCATCCTCTGCCTCGCCGTGGCCACGCGGTTGGTGCGACACCTCCTGCGACGCTCCCGTGCCGCCTGAACAGCGGCCGTATCGCGAGCCGGCGTTGGGCCGCAGCGTAGACCAACGTCATGACGCGGAGGAGGGTACCGTGTGGTTCAAGCACCGGGCCTGGATACCGGTCGCATGGTCTCTCACGTTCGCCAACATCGTCGGCGCCTGGTTCGCCGCTCGGCCGGGCGAGCCGGTGCATGCGACAGTCCATGCGCTCCTGGCGGTGCTGTTTGGCCTCTGGGCACAACGCCTGTCGCTCCGGAAGCAAGTGACCGCTGACGCAGGCGTGTTGGAGCGGATGCAGGAGCTCGAAGCACGGCTTGCCGATTTCGACAAGTTGCCCGACGTGAGTGGCCGACTCGCCGAGCTCGAGGAGCGCCTCGACTTCACGGAGCGCGTATTGGTGGAAGTCCGGAGTCGCGTTCAACTCCCCCCCAAGGAATGAACGGTGCAAAGGAGGCACGTATGACCCTGACAGCGTCTCGCATCCTGTCTCTCGCGACTCTCCTTGTTGCCGGCGTTGGGTGTCACCGCACCACTCCGTCGCCCGCGCCGCCGGTATCGCTCGCCGGCGATTGGACGCTCATGGAACTGGATACCCAGCCGGGCCCGACGGGCGCCGGCGGCCGCCACGCCACGCTCCACTTCGAGACGGAGCTGACGCTGTTTGGAGTATCGGGATCACTGGCTCGCTTTGCTCGAGCCACCCCTTGAATTCCTCATCGTCAGCCACTGACACACGAAAGGCCACCGCACAGGTGCGCGCCTACATCGCGGCCTCGCCACCCGGTGCACGGCGCGCCCTCCGGCAACTCCGCACGATCATTCGCTCCACGGCCCCCGGTGCCGTGGAGGCCTTCAGCTACCGGATCCCCGCCTTCCGGCTCGGAGAACGGCCCCTCGTGTGGTATGCCGCCTTCAAGCATCACTGCAGCCTGTACCCCATCACCGACGCCATCAAGCGGGCTCACGCAGTCGCACTGAAGGGATACGAAACGTCCAAAGGGACCGTTCGCTTTCCGCTCACAAAGCCTCCATCAGCCGGACTCGTGCGGCGGCTCGTCAAAGCGCGTATCGCCGAGGTACGCAAGGGGGAGCGGAAGGGACGTGGACGGTGAACTACACGCGCCTCGCCCTGGCCGGCCTCGGGGCCGTGATCGGCCTCGTGTACCGGTGAAGCCGTCGGCACTTGCGCTCCTGCTGCTCACGCTCCCGCTCGGCTGCGCGCCGGCCATCCAGTCCGGCGCCCGGGAACCGGTGGTCGTCGAGCGCCTCTATTTCGGCCGGAACGTCGCCGACACCCTGATCGTCACGGACTCAGCCTGGGCTGCCTTTGTGACGGAGGTCGTCACTCCGCGCTTTCCGGCCGGCCTGACCGTCTGGTCGGCAACGGGGCAGTGGCGCGATCCCGACGGCCACATACAGCGAGAGCCGAGTTTTGTCCTCGAGCTCGTGCTTCCGACCCGTACCGACGACAGCGACACCGCCATCGCGGCCATCATTGCCGATTACAAGCGGCGGTTCCGCCAGGAGGCTGTCCTCCGGGTCGTGATGCCGGCCCGGGCGGATCACGACTAGGCCTGTCTTGATTGCGGCCGCCCCAGCCCGCACCTTAAGCGCCATTCGTCAGACTGCCGCCCCACACACAGGAGTCCATAGTGAAGAAGAGTCTCGGCATGCTCCTCCTCCAGGCGAGTGAGCGCCATAACCTTCATACTCCCCTAACGGTGCCATGACTCCCGATCGCAAAGCCCTGATCCAGCAATACAAGCAAACGCCCCGATCCATGGGCGTCGGCGCGGTTCGCAACTCGGTGAGCGGGCGGACGCTCGTCGTGGCCGGCCGTGACCTTCCGGCCCTCCTGAACCGACAGCTCGCCCAGCTGCGACTCAACGTCCACGCGAATCGCGCGCTGCAGGCGGACTGGAACACCCTGGGCCCCGACGCGTTCGAGTTCGTGGTGCTGGACACCCTCGCCCCACAGGACGCCCCGGACTACGACCCGACGGAGGATCTGCGCACGCTCGAGGAGCTCTGGCTCGAGAAGCTCAGCCCCTTTGAGCCCGCTGGATACCATCGCCGCAAACCATGAGCGGCCGCCGCATGCACTCAAGCACAACTCTCGAGACGTCCACGTATTCACTAACCCACCAGGCCCACGACCCAGGAGACCCCATGCTGCTCATTCGCGAAGTCATGTACTGCAAGCCGGGCAAGGTGCGCCCGCTGGTCGAGAAGTTCCTGGCCATGTCCAAACTCAGCGCCAAGGTCGGCATGCCGCCGATGCGGGTGATGACCGATTTCTGTGCGGAGCGGTACTGGACGCTCGTGGCCGAGATGGAAGTGACGAGCATGGACGAGTTCGAGCGCATGATGCAGGGTGGCGGACAGAGCAGCGAGGACATGAAGGAGCTCGAGAGGATCATGAAGGATTATCACGAGCTCGTGGAATACGGCCGGCGCGAGATCTACAAGATCGAAGCCTGACGAGACCGGTGCACACACTCGAGACGCAGCGCCTCTTCCTTCGTCAGTTTCGCCCCACCGACATCGAGCCCTACGCCGCCCTGTGTGCCGACCCGGAGGTCATGCGCTACGTGGGGGAGCGGGAAGTGCTGAGCCGTGACGACGCCTGGCGGCAGATGGCGATGCTGGCCGGCCACTGGCAGCTCCGCGGCTTCGGGATGTGGGCGGTCAGTTCGAGCGGGAAGTCGTCGTACGGGGCCACCGCGTGTCGTTGTACGCACTTGGGCGTGAGGACTGGCGTGGCTCCTGACCTGCGCGGACACTAGCGCTCGTGTCGTCACCCACGCTCCGGGCGCTCTTGTCGGGCGGCGACCGCCGGTCCATCGGCCGCGTGCCCCTGGTCCTGCGCATCCTCCGCCGGAACCCGCAGGGGGCCGTCCAGCTCGTGCGCGCGCTCCACGACGACGATCCCATCGTGCGGATGCGCGCGGCCGACGCCCTGGAAAAGGCCTCCGCCACCCACCCGGAGCTGCTCCGCCCGCACAAGCGGGTGCTGTTGTCGCTGGCGCGTCGGGCCACACAGCAGGAGCTTCGCTGGCACCTCGCTCAGCTCATCCCTCGGCTGCCGCTCACCGCGCGTCAGCGTCATGCGGCGGCGGCGGTCTTCCAGGCGTACTTGGGGGATCGGAGTGCGATCGTCCGCACGTTCGCGATGCAGGCCCTGGCCGATCTTGCCGTGGTTGATACGGGCTTGCGGCCCCGAATCGCCGCTCAGCTCCGGCGCCTGACCGCCACCGGCACACCGGCCATGCGGGCGCGGGGACGCCGGCTCCTGGCTGCACTCCGTGATGCACTGCCGAAGGCATAAACGGGCCATACTTTAGAGTAAATTGCCACCTACTTACGATAAAACGACAGTCAATTATATTAACTACGGCCGCCGTGAACGCATTCACCATTGTCGCGAGGAGCTGGAATGACCACCGCCTTACGTGACTTCCTGGAAATCCCCTACGAGGAGCTCGAAGAGAGAAACCTCGCGGCGAAGAAGCAGCGGCTGGACCGCGTCTCCCCACAGCAGATCCAGGAAGAACGTCTCAAGTACCTCACCGACGAGAAGCGCATCAAAGCCGTCACGGTCTGCTTTACGGACCTCGAGGGACGGTTCCACATGCTGGACTACGACAAGAAGTTCCTGCTCAGCTCGGTGGACAACCTGACCTTCGACGGCTCCTCCATCCGCGGCTTCTCCCGCCAGCAGGAATCCGATCTGCGTCTCCGCGTAGACTGGCCCGCCTTCTACTGGCTGCCCTCGGACGTATTCGGCACCGGCAAGGTGCTGGTGTTCGGCGACGTGCTGGAGCGCGACGGCACGGCCTACTCGGCGGACATGCGCGGACTGCTGAAGCAGTACGCCGACAGGCTGTTCGCCAAGGATGGCACCGTGTGCTCCGCCGCCAATGAGATCGAAGGCTTCCTGTTCAACGGTCGGGACGCCGAGCGCCGCTATCACGACACCGGCCAGTTCGACTTCATCTCGACCGGGGGCTACTACCATTCGCTCCCCGGCGATGCGCTGCGGCTGTTCATCGACACGGCGGCCGAGGTGCAGCGCGCCATGGGGTTCGCCAACGAGAAGGACCACCCCGAAGTGGCGCCGTCGCAGTTCGAGATGAACTACAGCTACGCCGAGATGTGCGTCGCGGCGGACCAGGTGCAGCTGTATAAGCTGCTGTCGCGCCAGGTGGCGGCGCGGATGGACATGACCGCCTGCTTCCTGCCCAAGCCCGTCACCGGCGTCAACGGCAACGGCATGCACACGAACGTTTCGGTGGCCCGCAAGGGGAAGAATCTGTTTTGGGACGAGAAGGGCCAGGACCAGCTCTCCAAGGCCGGCTGGGAGTTCATTCAGCGGATCCTCTCCAACGGCGCCGAGATCTGCCTGCTCATGAACTCGAGCGTCAACGCCTACCGCCGCCTGGACCCGCACTTCGAGGCGCCGAATCAGATCAAGGCGTCCCCCATCGACCGCGGCTCGATGATCCGCATTCCGCTGGGCAACGAGCGGTCCAAGCGCGTCGAAGTCCGCTCGATCGCGCCCGATGCCAATCCGTATCTCGCGATCTACACGATCTTCCGCACGGGGCTCGAAGGGCCGATGGAGGAGGGCGACGAGAACAAGCGGAGCCGCACGCGGTTCCTGTCGGACAACATCTACGACGCCATCCGCCTCTACAAGGCCAGCCCGTTCCTCAAGGAAATGCTCGGCGAAGAAGTCCACAGCAAGTTCGCCGACCTAAAGCAGGCCCAGGCGGACCGGTGCCCCAAGGCGCTCGGCGCAGAGGTGAAAGCCGCCGAGATCCAGTTCCACCATGAGGTCACGAACCAGTACCTGTGGTCAAAGTTCTAGCTTGACGGCCCGCGCGCCCTGTTGCGCGGTCGCATGCGGGGGTATCGGCACCACCCGCAGCGGAACGAGCGAACGCTTGAGCCCGGGTGGACTTCCTTGATCGCAGCCGCCGCACGCCACAGTTTCAATGACTTGGCCAAAGACGAGGTTCGCACATGAAGGTGTATGTCATGACCACCGGCGTCGTCTTCGGTCTGCTCGCCGTGGTCCATTTCTGGCGCGCCATCGCGGAGTGGCCACACCTCGCGACGGACCCCACGTTCCTGCTCATCACCGCCGCCGCCGCGGCCCTCTGCGGTTGGGCGTTCCGGCTGCTGTGGCTTGCGCGACGAGGAGCCGAGTAGGTACTGACGCTCCGCGGCCTGCTGGCCTGGGCGTTCTCGCGATCCTGTGATACCGAGCGGGCGCCTGGGTATGGCTCGCCCTGAAAGTCGAGCGACGCGCCGACGGAGCGCTGCCCGTGCTTCCCGCGGCCGGCCGCGTTCCGGGGGCGGTGCTCATCGTGCTGGGCGGCTCGGTCGTGCTCGCGTGTGTGGCGATGTTCGTCGTCGCAGGGCGGGGGACGCCCGCACCCTTCGATCCTCCCCGCGCCCTCGTGCCGCGGGGCCCCTATCGCTGGGCCCGCAATCCGATGTACCTGGGCGCCCTGGCGGTGCTCGTGGGCTTCGGATTGTGGCGCGCGTCGCTCGCCATGATCCTGCTCGCCGCTCCGGCCGCGCTCTGCGCCCACCTGCTCGTAGTGTTGTACGAGGAGCCGAGCTTGCAGCGGCGATTTGGATCTCACTACCTCGCCTATCGCTCGGCGGTCAACCGGTGGTTGCCGCTGTGGCATCGGGCGTCTTGATCGCCTGGATCATCGCTGACGTCCAGGTCATGAGCGCGCTCGTCGGCGGGCGATTGCGAGCCTGCTCCATCAGCCTGCGTCGGCGGCCCGTTGCAGACCCTTGATATCGATCTTGTTCATCTGCAGCATCGCCTGCATGACTCGCTGGGCTTTCGCGGCGTCCTTGTCCCCCAACAGCTTGCCGAGCAGGCTCGGGATGATCTGCCACGACAGACCATACTTGTCCTTGAGCCAGCCGCAGCGCTCTTGTTGTCCGCCCGCCGACAACTTGTCCCACAGCTCATCCACCTCTTGCTGCGTTTCGCAGTTCACGAAGAACGAGATCGCCGGCGTGAAGCTGTACATCGGGCCGCCGTTCAGCGCGAAGAACTCCTGCCCCTCGAGCTGAAACGTCGCCGACATGACCGTCCCCTTCGGGGCCGGCCCGCCGTCCCCATAGCGCGTCACCCTCCCGACCTTGGAATTCTTGAACACCGACAGATAGAAATTCATCGCCTCTTCGGCCTTGCCGTCGAACCACAGGAATGGCGTGATCTTTTGCATCTCCGTCTCCTCTCGAAGTGTCAGCGTTGCCCCGACTCGCGCCCATGCGCGCTGCGGCGATACAGCCATCCGCCCAGCCAGGCGCAGGGCAGGGCCAGGACCACGAGCGCCAGGGGATACCATTTCGGCCCGAATTCCGGTCCCCGGTCCCACGTCGCCGCGGCACCCGCGATCGTGACGACGACTCCCAGCAATCCCAGCACGAGGGCGTGCCCCATCGGTCGATCGGGCGCGAGCCGCGCCGCGACGTAGCTCGCCGCGACGCTGTAGATAGTGCGGTAACTCGTCGCCAGCACGAAGAGCCCATCGGCCATCGGCCGGCCCCAGGGCGGGAAGACCCGGAGCCCATGCAGTACCGCGTCGGTCCCGAGCGACAGCACGACGCCCGTCACGAGCCCCAGGAAGACCGCGGCCACACTGCGACCGAGGCGGCGAGGCCTGGGTGACGGGGGAAGCGTCACGCGACCCCCGGTGTCAGGGTCCGCAGCACCTCCGCGAGCTGATCGAACCCCGCAGCGACACCCTCCTCCATGGGAGACTTGAGCACCGCATCGCGCGCCGGCTTCGACTCGTAGCGCACGGTGAGGGTGAGCGTGGTGCGGCCGCCCTGCTCGACCAGCGTGAGCGTGGACTCGGCTTCACCCGGGTACCAGGACTCATCGAACGCCTCCGTGGCGACGATGCGCTCGGGCCGGACCACTTCACGATAGACGCCGCGCATGCCCATGTCGGGGCGGTCCGGGCCCCGCCAGACGTAGCGGTAGGCGCCGCCCACCCGCAGGTCGATCTCACACACGGCCAGCGACCAGCCCCGGTGCACGCCGAGCCAGCGCTTCAGCAGCTCGGGTTTGGTGTAGGCATCGAAGACCAGCTGGCGCGGCGCGTCGAAGACGCGCGACATCGCGATCTCGCGGTCCGAGGGCGTGGTGACTTTCAACGATCCGGTGGGACTCATCGGGACTCTCCTAGCGCTTGGTTGGTCCACGTTTCTTCGTGACAGCCTTCAGCTCGTCGAGCAGGGCGTCCAGCCGCTGGTAGTTGCCCTCCCAGAACCGGCGATAGCGCTCCAGCCATTCGGTGGCTTCCGCCAGCGGCCGGGCTTCGAGCCGGCGCGGCCGGCGCTGCGCGTCGCGGCCGCGGGAAATCAGGCCGGCGCGCTCCAGCACCTTGAGGTGCTTGGAGATCGCGGGCTGGCTCATCGCGAACGGATCGGCCAGCTCGGTCACTGACGCCTCACCCGCGGCGAGCCGGGTGAGAATCGCGCGCCGGGTGGGATCGGCGAGCGCGGCGAACGTCGCGTTCAGGCGCTCCTGGGCCAGTTGCCCATAACCACGAGGTTGCATAACCATTGAGTTATGTTATAACGCTTCCGCACCGGCGTCAAGCCCCGTCTCGCTTGATAGCCGCCGCCGGCCACGGCAGCTTAGGCGCCATGCCCGACGCCCAGGACTTCCGCGCCACATCCGCCATCACCATCGATGCGCCGGGCATGAAAGTCAGGAGCACGCTGGTGTCCCCCGAGGCGCTCATGCAACACATGTTCGGGACGACCGTGATGTCGGATTGGAAAGAGGGAAGCGCCATCGTCTGGAAGGGAGAATGGAAGGGCATCTCGACGGGTCTCCGTGCCGGGAGGGAACGCGCAGCCTCCCACGCCGCTCCTCCCCGGGCTAGCGCGCTGGCATGGAGTCGAGCAACACGACGATGTCGAGGTGACCCCGCTCGCGGGCTACGTCGACCGGACGTTGACCCGTCTCGTTCAGCAGGGTCCGATCCGCGCCGAGCGCCAACAGCACGCGGGCCGCGGCGATGGAGCCGTTTTCGGCCGCATGGTGCAGCGGCGTAAAGCCGGT
>JBGPHP010000054.1:0-16337 GCA_041484445.1 Gemmatimonadota bacterium | reverse complement strand
GCCGGGTAAGCTATAGGCCCCCAGCGGCCACAACCAGCGGAGGACATAGATGCTCGCGACGAGTGATCTCACGGGAATGGGCGGCCCCGGGATGATGGAGCCGATGTTCCCGCCGGAGCCCCCGATGGCTCCGGAGCCCGCCCCGATGATGCACGAGCCCATGATGGGCGAAGAAACGGCACGGCCGAAGCCGAGGAAGGCGGCTGCAAAGAAGAAGAGGAAGGCCGCCCGGCCGAAGGCGAAGCGCAAAGCGGCCAAGAAGAAGAAGAAACCGGCCCGGAAGGCGAAGCGCGCCAAGGCCCGGAAGCCGGCGCGGGCGAAGCGCAAAGCGACGCGCCGCCGGCGGCGCTAGGCCGCTAGAACACGTCGACGATCGTGCGCGGGAGCGCTTCCCGGATGGCCGCGGCCATCTCGAGGAGGCGCTCCCGCGTCACGTTCGTGATCCCTGGATCCGCCGGCGCCCGCGCGATCGAATAGAGCTGGACCGCCGCCGGCTCGGCGCGGGCGAGGAGCGGCAGCCACGCGGCGAGACTCGCCTCGCTCCCGCCGTCCCAGCCGGGTCCCCGCGCCACCATCGCCTGCACCGTCACCGGCCGCAACGCCCGGTAGGAGTCCGCCACCGCTCGCGCATCGATCGCGACGCCGTTGACCTGCGCGGGCGGCCCGGGATCGAGCTTCATGAAGCGCCCGTCGAGCCGGAGCAGCGCCTCGCGGATCGTGAGCGTGCCGGCCAGGACCCCGTTCGACAACGCGCCGACGCGCGTCCCCGGTGCGATGGCGTCGCGGGCTGCCAGCACCCGGTCCACCGCCACCGCGAACCGAGGGTGCAGCGTGGGCTCCCCACTCCCGGACAGGGTGATCCACTCGGGAGCCGCCGGCAAATGCTCCAGGGCACGGCGCAGCGCGTGCCCCACTTCGTCGGGGGACGGCCACCGGGCATGCTCGGCCTTCCCCGTATTGAAGCCGCATTCGCAGTAGGGGCAGTCGAAGCTGCACACTTTGGACCGAGCCGGGAGCAGGTTCACGCCCAGGCTCGTCCCCAGCCGGCGTGAACGAACCGGTCCATACACGACCGTTTTCCCGAGCCCGTGAAGCGGCGGGGTTGCATCGGCCATGCGGCAAGGTACGTTCTGGCGGCCAGCGAACGAAGAGGTGCGGAGTGCGTGTCACATGGTGCGTTGCAGCGCTCGCCGCCGCCTGCGCGGCGCCGAAGGTCTCGACCGGGGACCCGGCCCGGGAAATCCCGGCGGCGCTCGAGCGATCGGCCAGCGATTGGAACCGCGGGGATCTCGACGGTTTCATGAGCGACTATGCGAAGGATTCGACGGTCAGCTACGTCACCGGCGGCCACGTCCAATACGGCTGGCAGCCCCTGTACGACCACTACCGTGCGACCTATTTCGCGCCGGGCAAGAGCCGCGACTCGCTCTCGTTCGTCGAAGTCCGCGTGCAGGCCCTCACGATGGACCTCGCCTTTGCGACCGCGCGGTTCGAGCTGCACCGCGGTGACTCGCTGGTGGCGAGCGGGCCCTTCACCCTGATCCTCCAGAGGCGGGGCGACCGCTGGCTGATCCTGCACGATCACACGTCGGCGGATCCCAGACCGTGATCTTCCCCCGGCGCCGCCCGGCCATCCTGCTGGCCGCTGCGGCGGCGCTTGCCACAGCCTGTACCTCCCCCGGCAAGGGCATGATCGCCCTCGAGGGCGCCACCCTGATCGACGGTTCGGGCGGCCCTCCCAAGGCCGATGCCCTGATCCTCATCAAAGACGGCGCGATCAAAGCGGTCGCCCAGGTGAACGAGATCAAGATCCCCCGGGGCGCCCTGCGCATCGATCTGGTCGGCAAGACGATCATCCCCGGCTTGATCGACGCGCACGCCGCCGTGGAACGGTGGGCCCTGCCCCGCTACCTCGCCTGGGGCGTGACCACCGTGCGGGTTACGCATTCGCCGGGCGACTCCGGGTACGCCATCAAGAAGGACATCGACCTGGGCTCGGTGATCGGGCCGCGCATGTTCACGGCCGGCCCGGCGATCGACGGCATGGCCGCCACGCTGCCGGGCGCCACGGCCGTCGCCGGTGACGAGGAAGCGCGCCAGGCGGTGGACCAGCGGGCCGTGGCCGGCGCGGACTTCGTGACGGTCTACACCAAGATCACGCCCGATCTGCTGCGGGCGATCGTGGACGAGGCCGCCACGCTCCGGCTGCGGGTCGCGGTTCGCCCGGGCAAGATCGACGCGCTCGGCGCCGCCCGCGCCGGTGCCGCGTCGTTGGAGCAGCTGGCCGGGATCGTCGAGTCCGCCGCCAGCGATCCCACGCCGTTCATCCGGGCCAACGACCTCTTCTTCGCCGGCCTGACGATGGAAGAAGCGAGCTGGGGCGCGCTCGATTCCGGCGCCGTGGCCCGGGTGGCGCGCGCGCTCGCCGCCACGCATGTCGCGATCGTACCGACGCTGGTGGAGCACGAAACGTTCGCCCATCTCGACGACCCGGCGCTGCTGCAGCGGCTCGGCATGGTGGACGTGCCGGCCGACAGCACCAACCGGGTCCGCGCGGTGGCCGCCCTGTTGCAGCACGCCGGCTGGCGTGCCGCCGAGCTGGCCGCGTTCCGTCGCGGCCGGGCGCGCCAGGACCAGTTCGTCCGCGAGTTCCGGGCGGCGGGCGGTCTCGTGGCGGCCGGGACCAACGCGGCGAATCCGCTGCTCGTGCCCGGCGCCGCGCTGCACGAGGAGCTCGCGCTGCTCGTGAGCGCCGGCCTGACGCCGCTCGACGCCCTCACCACCGCCACCCGCTACGGGGCGGAGATCCTGGCCGCGGACTCGCTCGGGATGCTGGTGCCGGGGAAGGTCGCCGATCTCGTCGTCCTGAACCGCAATCCGGCCGAAGATATCACCGCTACCCGCGACATCGCGTGGGTGATGGTCCGCGGCCGGCAGATCCGACCTGATTCCCTGAGGGCTGAATGGCGCAAGTGACACGCCTGGCACTGGCCACCCTGGCGCTCGGCGTGGCGTGCGAGCGTCCCGGCAACCGGGCCGCACCGGAGACGGGGGCGGCCTATGACGTCCTGCTGCAGGGCGGATGGATCGTGGACGGCAGCGGCAATCCGCGCTGGCGGGGCGACGTCGCCATTCGCGGCGACCGCATCGCGGCGATGGGCCGGCTGTCGGGACTGGCGGCGCGCGAGACCCTCGACGTCTCGGGATTGGTCGTGGCGCCTGGGTTCATCGACATGCTGGGGCAGTCGGAGACGTACGTGCTGATCGACAACCGGGCCTTGTCGAAGATCACGCAGGGGATCACGACGGAAGTCACCGGCGAAGGCGGGTCCGTCGCGCCGCTCACGGAGCCGCTGGCGGCGCTCGACTCCGAATTCATGAAGCGGTACCACCTGGCCGAGGACTGGCGCGATCTGGACGGGTATTTCGCCCATCTCGCCCGCACCGGATCCACGATCAACATCGCGACGTTCGTCGGGGCGACCCAGGTACGGATGGCGGTCATCGGATTCGACAATCGGGCACCCACCGGCCCGGAGCAGGCGCACATGAATGCGCTGGTCGATACGATGATGGAGCAGGGGGCGCTCGGACTCTCGACGGCGATCGAGTACGCGCCCGCGTTCTATGCGCAGACCGAGGAAATTGTCGCCCTCGCCAAAGCGGCCCGCCGCCACGGCGGCGTCTATGCCACGCACATGCGTAATGAAGGCGGGCAGATCGACGCGGCGTTGGACGAGACGTTCCGCATCGCCCGCGAGGCGGACATTCCGGCCGAGATCTGGCACCTGAAGATCTCGGGAAAGCGCAATTGGGGTCGCATGCCGCACGTGCTGGCCCGGATCGACTCGGCCCGCGCCGCGGGACTGGATATCACGGCCGATCAGTATCCCTACGTCGCCGGCGCAACGTCGCTCGACGCATCGATTCTAGCGTGGGCCCACAGCGGCGGCAACGACTCACTCCTGTGGCGCCTGCGCGATCCGGCCACCCGGGCCCGCCTGCGCGCCGAGCTGCTGGCGCCGCCTCAGACCTCGGATCGTTTCTACCGTGCGACCGAGGGGCCGAGCGGGGTCATCGTCTTCCCGTCCGAGGATTCGCTCCACTATCTGCAGGGCAAACGCCTGAGTGAGATCGCCGCGACGCGCCGGCGCGATCCCATCGAGACGATGTTCGACCTGGTCATCGCCGATCACGCGCGCACCGGGGCGATCTATTTCATCATGAGCGAGACGGATGTTCAGGCGGCGCTGCAGAGCCCGCTCGTCGCAGTGGATTGCGACGCCTCGGGGGTCGCTCCCGACGGGCCGTTCGGGAAGGACGGGACGCATCCGCGCGCCTACGGCTCGTTTGCGCGCATCCTTGGGCACTACGTCCGGGAGCTGCATCTGATGCCACTCGAGTTCGCGGTGCGCAAGATGACCTCACTCGCGGCGCAGCGCGTCGGCCTCGCCGACCGCGGCCTGTTGCGCCCGGGCATGTTCGCCGACATCACCGTGTTCGACCCGGCGACCGTGGGCGATCGCGCGACGTTCGACAAGCCGCACCAGCCCTCGGTGGGGATCGCGTACGTGTTCGTCAACGGCCAGGCCGTCCTGAAGGGCGACCAGCTCACGGCGGCCCGGCCCGGACGGGGACTGCGCGGGCCCGGGTACGTGCCGCCCGAGCGACGCGGGCGGGCCACCCCGTAGCGCATGACGCTCGGGCGGCTGCTGCTCGCCTGGCTGCCCGTCGCCGCCTGGTTCGGAGCAGCGGGATGGGGCGCCCACCGGGTCGTCGGGCTCGCGGCGAGTCCGCCGCCCTCGCCCGCGACCTTGCTTGCGGTCGCTGTCGAGGCACTGCTCGTGACGCTGTTCGGATCCCTGTGGTTCGACAGCCTCGGGCACGGCGAATGGTGGCTGCTGTTCGGGCTCGTAGGCATCCTCGCCGCCGGCGTGACCGCGCGCCCGCCGTTCATCGCCATCGTCTTTTCCGTGCTGCGGTACGTCGGGGCGGGAGCGCTGCTCGCCTGGCGCCTCGGCTGAAACAGCTGCGGAACTTTTCCCCGACCGGGGGCTACTAGCCACCGGAGATCGCGCGGCCTGACTGAGCCCACGCCGCCCGCCTCCGGTCCGTTCCGACAGTCCCGATTCACCCTCCTCCATTGTGGAGGCCCCATGACGACTTCCCTGGAACAGGCGATCGTCCGCCTGGAGACCTTTTTTAGTGGCCTAGACACCCGCCCCGGCGTCATCGCCCGGCGCCTGTTGGGCATCCCGAAACCCGAAGACGACCGGCTCGCCGAGCTGCTCTGTATCGAGCGGCGGGCCCGCACCAAGATGGACGGCTCCATCGGTGGATCGCTCGTCACCACCGCCTGGGCCGCCTGGGAGATGATGGATCTCGGTCTCGATGCGCTGCAGGGGAGCCTGTCGCGCCTGGTGTCCTGGGTCCTGACGTTCCTCGAAGCGCCGCCCCCCGCTCCCGCCCCGACGCCGCTGGCGCTGCCCAACGGCACGGTGCTGACCAGCGAAGCGGGTGCCACGTTCGCCGCCGAGTGCCTCGGACTGCGAGTCCTGCTGCGAGCACGCCAGGACGCGCGGCCGCGCGTGTTGCGCCGTCTGGAGCGGGTGCTCAGCCTGTGGCCCACCGTCCACGACGAGCTCGCCGCGAGTGCGTTGGGCGTGGTCGCCGTGGCGCCGGTCCCGTATCACGACCGTCTCGAGTCGTGCGTCGAGCGCGTCGGGGCCGCGCAACAGTCCGACGGCACCTGGGGCGAGGCGAATCTGTTTCACATGCTCGAGTCGCTCCTGCTCGCGGGCATCCGTCCCGCACGCGCGGTGATCGAGCGGGCGGTGCCGGCGTTGCTGGCGGCGCAGCGCCCCGACGGCAGCTTCGATAGCCCGGCGCACGAAGAGCGGGCGCTCATCGGGTTACGCGCTCTGCTGGTCGCGCAGCAAGGCTGACGCTGTAGGGACGGGGGATGGGGGACGAGTGGTGGCGGTCAGCCACTCGTCCCTCGTCCCCCGTCTCTCGTACCTCCATATTCCCCTCCCATGCCCACCTTTCGCCTGACGGCGTTTTCGCACGGCGCTGGCTGAGCCTGCAAGCTCGGGCCTTCCGAGCTGACGCAGGTCTTGCGTTACGTGCCGCTGCCATCGGATCCGCGCATCCTGGTCGATGCCGCGAGCCGGGACGACGCCGCCGTATTCCAGGTGGCGCCGGACCGGGCGCTGGTGGCGACCGTGGACTTCTTCACGCCCATCGTGGACGACGCCTACGATTTCGGGCGTATCGCGGCCGCCAACGCGTTTTCCGATGTGTATGCGATGGGGGCGGCGCCGCTGTTCGCCCTGAACGTGGTCGGGTGGCCGCGCGAGCGCCTGCCGCTGGAGCTCCTGGGCGACGTCCTGCGCGGCGGCGCGGACGTGGCCCGCGCCGCGGGAGCGTTCGTGGTGGGCGGTCACTCGGTGGACGACCCGGAGCCGAAGTACGGCATGGTCGTCATCGGCGAAGTGCACCCCGAGCGCATCGTGACCAACGCCGGCGCGCGGCCAGGTGACGCCCTCGCGCTCACGAAGCCGATCGGGACGGGCATCCTGACGACCGCCCTGAAACGCGACCTGCTCCCGGCCTCTGCCCTGGCCGAGGCCGTCGCCTCGATGACGACCCTGAACGCGGGCGCCGCCCGCGCGATGCTGGCGGTCGGCGTCCACGCCGCTACCGACGTCACGGGGTTCGGCCTGCTCGGCCACCTGCAGAGTCTGCTGGAGGCGAGCGGCGTCGCGGCCGAGCTGGAGGCGGCGCGCGTGCCCGTGCTGGCGCACACGCGCGAGATGCTCGCCCGGGGCGCGGTGCCGGGCGGGACCAAGCGTAACCTCGAGAGTCTCGCCGCGGCGGTCCGGTTCCCCGACACGTTGCCGGAGGCGGAGCGGCTGCTGCTGGCCGACGCGCAGACGTCCGGGGGATTGCTGATCGCACTGGCCGCCGAGCGCGTCGGCCGGCTGCAGGAAGCGCTGGCCCGGGAAGGGCTGTCGCCCGCCGCTGTCATCGGTCGGGTCACCGCGGAGCAAGCGGGATCGATCATCGTCCGTTAGATCTCCCCCCATGAGCGCGATCCCCGAATACCGCTCTCTCACCCCCGACGCGCTGGATGCCCTGGAGCGCGCGGTGCGCGAGCGGCGGCGGGTGGCGCTGTATCGCCGCGGGACCGAGTACATCGTCGTGGCCGAAGAGCTCGAGGTCGAGAACCGGGACGAGACGTTGCGGGCCAGGCTGCCGATGACGGGTGAGCTGCTGAGCTTCCGGCTGCGCGAGCTCGACACCTTCGCGGTGCTGCCGTGAGGGGGCGGGGGGCCTGATGTTCACGCGGCTGCTGGTCGGCCTCGACGGGAGCCCGCAGGGCGACGCCGCGCTGGAGCAGGCGGTGGTGCTGGCGCTGCGGTTCCGCTCGGTGATCGTCGTGGCCGTGGTCGCCGAAGGCGACCGGGAATCCGTCGCGGCCGCCGCGGTCCTGCTCGAGCGCGGGCGGTTCCGCGTCGCGGCGGCGGGACTCGAAGTCGAAGCGGTGCAGCGGGAGGGGTCGCCCGACCTGATCCTGGCCGAGCTGGCGAAGGAAGTCGATGCGGCGCTCGTGGGCCGCCGCGGGTTGCGCACCGAGCGCGCCGGTCCGAGCGCCCTCGGCCGGACCGCCGCCTCGCTCATTCGCCTCGCCGAGCAGACCGTCATCGTGTGCGGCGGCGTGGCGTCCCCGATGCGCTCCTGCGCCGTGGCGTTCGACGGACGCAACCGCCGCGCCCTCGACTTGGCCGCCCGGTTCGCGAGCGTCGCCGGGAGCACGGTGCACGTGATTCACGCCTATCGCGACCGCAACAAAGGGATCCAGGTGACCGGGCAGGCCGAAGCCGAGTTGTCGTTGCTCGGGGTGCAGTTCCAGACGCATCTCGAAGAGGGATCCACCGCGGAGGTGATCGCCCGGGTGGTCCGCGCCATCCGCGCCGATGCGCTGTTCGCCGGCGCCCACGTGCCGCGCGGACCGGGAGAGCGGCGCCCCAGCGTCGCCTCGCATACCGAGGAGATCCTGCTGCACACCGATCTGCCGGTCGCCATCCAGCCCTGATGCCGGCCCCCGCTCCCGCAGACGCCGTCACCCCGGTCCTCGTCCACGCCGACGAGAGCTGCCTCGGCAACGACCGGAGCAAACCGAGCCCCGGAGGCAACGCCGCGCTCGTGGAGGCACCGGCGGGCGACAGCGTCGCGCGCTGGGACTTCTTCGAGTGCTCCCCCCAGACGACCAACAACCGCATGGCGCTGGCGGGCGCCATCGCCTCGCTCGAGTGGATCCGGCGGCAATGGCGGCACGCGCAGGTCACCTACGTGTCCGACTCGGAGTATCTGGTGAAAGGGATGAACGAGTGGATGCCGGCCTGGAAGACACGCGACTGGAAGAAGAAGAACGGACCGATCGAGAACCTCGAGCTGTGGCAGAAGCTGGACCAGGTCACCGCGGCGCACGCCGTCACCTGGAAATGGGTGCGGGGGCACAACGACCACCCGAAGAACGAATACGCCAATTACCTCGCGCAGCGGGCCGCCGAGCGGCAGGAGCGCTCCAACGGCCTCGTCGCGTCCGGCTTCGATACCTGGCTGGCGCAGCAGCAGGCCCGCGGCAAGTTCGGACCCTACGATCCCGACCGGGAGGTCCATGAGCCTGCCTAAGGACGGCGTCGTCGCCAACACGCATCGGCTGAACCTGCTGCCCGACGGCGCCGAACCGCCGCCGGTCGAGCGCATCCCGCTGTACGAGGTATACATGCGCATGGCCGAGGAGCTGGCCAAGCGTTCCACCTGCGTGCGACTCCGGGTCGGCACCGTGGTCACCGATCACCTGCTGGAGAATGTCCTGGCGATCGGCTACAACGGGAACGCCAAAGGACTCGCCAACCGGTGCGACAGTGCCGTGCCGGGCAGCTGCGGCTGCATTCACTCCGAAATGAACGCCCTCGTGAAAGCGCCCGGCAGCGTCCGCGACAAGGTGGTGTTCGTGAGCGCGTCGCCGTGCGTGATGTGCGCCAAACTGATGATCAACTCGGGCGTCACGCACGTCTTCTACCGCAAGGCCTATCGCGACCCATCCGGGATCGAGGTACTGCAGCAGGGCAGCGTTACCCCGGTGCTGTACGACCGCTGGGTGCGGGAATGGCGTTGACGGCGATGCGGCGGGCAGACTCGGCTAGATTCACAGACTAACGCTTCCGGAGACCGCTCATGCGTCGCATCCTCGTCAGCGCCCTCGCCGTCCTCGCTGCCCCGCTGTCCGCTCAGTCGTTGCTCTACCGCTCGCCGAACCTGAGCGGCACGTGGATCCCAGCGGCGGGCGTGGTGCAGTTCAACTTTCTGCACCGCTTCTATGTCTCGCCCCCCAACGGCAAGTCAGTGACCAACTTCCCCACGTTCACGGTGGCGGTGGGGCTCCCGGCACACACCACGGTGGGGTTGCACTATGCGACGCGCTCGGAAATCGCGACGACGTTCAGCAACGAGGTGGAGTTGTTCGCCCGCTGGCGGCACGCGTCCGGCCCGCTGACCGTTTCGGTGACGCCGGCCTACAATACCGCCGCCAAGAGCTTCGATGGGGAATTGGGAGTCGACTGGACCCACGGCCCGCTGACCCTGCTCGTAGCCGCGAGGGGCATGGCCCACGCGTACCGGGTGGACACCACCCGGCTGGCTCTCGCGAGCGGCGCCGTGCTGCGAATCAATCAGTTCGTCGGCGTGAGCGCCGACGTGGCTTCCCTGCTGTCGAAGCGGCCGGGCGAGGAAGCAGCCTGGAGCGTCGGGCTCGTATTCCAGATCCCGAATACGCCGCACACGTTCTCCCTGCACGCGAGCAACGTGGACGTGAACTCCATCGAAGGGAGCTCGCGGAAGAGCCCGCTCGTCGCCGGAATCACCAAGAAGCCCCTCTACGGATTCGAGTTCACCATCCCGCTGCACCTGTCGCGCTTCAGCCCCTGGTTCCACAAGAGCCACACCCCAGCCGTCGCTGGCGATGCCGGCGCTCCGATCGGCGCGACGATCGCCATCGGTGCGATGAAGTTCCCCACCGACACGATCGTCATCACCACGGGCCAGGCGGTGCGCTGGAACAACACCGACCCGCTGGGCCACACGATCACGTTCGACGGTGGGGAGCCAGGCTCGGAGCTGATCAACCCGGGCGGCGCGTTCGTGCACCGCTTCAATCACGCCGGGACGTTCGCCTACCACTGCACGCCCCACCCGTTCATGAAGGGCGTGATCGTCGTCAAATGATGATCGGGACCGGGGACGCGGGAGGGGGGACGGGTGCCTGACGAGCTGGACCGGCTGTTCGAGTGTCTGGTGGAGGCGCTCGCGCGGGACGCCCGTATCGCGGTGCCGTTTCCCGCGGCCGACCTGTACGAGCGGCTGGTACCCTACCGCTCCAACCGCTCCCGCTTGAAAGTCGCGACGCACCAGGACTATGAGATGGCGGTGTTGCGCCTGCTGGCCGGGGAGCGCGGCTTCGTCCAGCTCGATCCCACCGACGTGCGCGACGGCATGCAGCGTGAGGTGACCGCGACGAACCCCGATCCCGGGTTTTTCCGGAACTTCCCCGACGCGCGCGTGATGGTGAACCGCTTCGCAGCGGAGCGCGTGCTGCGCGGCGGGCCCGCAGCCTACGCGCCTCCCGAGCCCGTCCCGCAGGACGACATACTCGCGGAGGAAGAGGAAGAGCCGGTCAGCTGGACGTCGGAGAATCCGATCCCCCCGGCCGGGCTCTCTCCGATCCCGACGCCCGCGGAGACGGAGGCGACGTTCGAGCTCGCCGACGCGGACGATGAAGCGGCAGCGGCCGCGCAGTGCTCCTACTGCGGCGGCTCGCTGCCGTCGAACCGCAAGGTCAACTTCTGTCCCCACTGCGGGCAGCCGCCGTCGGGGGAGCTCAAGTGCCCGGCGTGCGGCAGCGAGGTGGACGTGGGCTGGGCGTACTGCATCGGCTGCGGGCGCGCCACGGGCTTCGAGTGACGCGGTATCGCGTCGCGGTCATCGCGGGCGACGGCATCGGCCCCGAGGTGATCGAGGCCGCGATCCCGGTGCTCGAGCGGGCCGCCGCCACGGAGGGCTTCGGGCTCGACTGGGAGCGGCTGCCCTACTCCGCCGACCACTATCTCGCGACCCGTGAGACGCTCCCCGACGCGGCGTTCGCCCACCTGCGCGACGACGTGGACGCGATCTTCCTCGGCGCCATCGGCGACCCGCGTGTCCCCGGCAACGAGCATGCGCGCGACATCCTGCTCGGGCTCCGGTTCCGGCTCGATCTCTACATCAATTTTCGACCGGTCCAGCTGCTCCATCCCGATCTCACGCCGCTCAAGTCCCAGCGGCCGATCGATTTCGTCATCTTCCGGGAGAACACCGAAGGCGTCTATCTCGGTCGCGGCCGCATTTCGGGCGACGAGTACATCGCCGAGGAGATCAACACCGCGAAGGGAGTCGATCGCATCATCCGCGCGGCGTTCGGATGGGCGAAGGCGCACGGGAAGACGCGCGTGACCATGAGCGACAAGTCGAACGCCGTGCCGGCCCACCGCATCTGGCAGGAGCGGTTCAAGGCGGTGGCCGCCGAGTACGCCGGCATTCAGGCGGAGCACCGCTTCGTCGACGCGCTCGCCATGGAGCTGGTGCGCGAGCCGGAGCGGTTCCAGGTGATCGTCACGAACAACCTCTACGGCGACATCCTTTCCGACCTGGGCGCGGGGTTGGTGGGCGGACTGGGGCTCGCGGCCAGCGCGAACCTCCACCCCGGTCGCGCGGGCCTATTCGAGCCGGTGCACGGATCGGCGCCGCCCCTCAAGGGCAAAGGCGTCGCCAATCCGATGGCGGCGATTCTCACCGGTGCCCTGATGTTCGAGCAGCTGGGTCATCCGGACGCGGCCCGCACCCTGGAGCGGGCCGTGCGCACGGCGCTTGCTGCCGGGGCGCGCACACCCGACGTTGGAGGCACGACCTCGACGCGCGCTGCGGCCGAGGCGGTCACCCGCCACCTCGAAAGCAAAGCGATCCCGTGATTCTTACGCGCCACCTCCCTCTGCTCGTGCTGGCGGTGTCGAGCGCCCCCGCGCTCGCCCAGTCCCAGCGCCCCTCGACCATGGCTCACCGCTCGACCGTCTACGCACCGCACGGCATGATCGCCACGAGCCAGCCGCTCGCCACCGCCGCCGGCCTCGCGGTGCTCGAGCGCGGTGGCAACGCGTTCGATGCCGCGGTGACCGCCGCCGCCGTGCTCAACGTGGTCGAGCCGATGATGACCGGCATCGGCGGCGACATGTTCGCGCTCGTCTGGGTCGCCAACGAGCGCCGTCTGGTCGCCTTGAACGCGAGCGGACGCGCCGGCAGCCTGATGACCCGCGAGGCGCTACTGGCGCGCGGCCATCGCGCGATGCCCCAGGAGACCGTCGAGGACGTCACCGTGCCGGGGGCGCTGTCGGGCTGGGACGCGCTGCTGACGCGCTACGGCACCATCACCCTCGCTCAGGCGCTGCAACCGGCGATCGGCTACGCCGAGGAGGGATTTCCGGTCACACCGATCATCGCGCGCGATTGGGCCGATCAAACGGCGAAGCTCGCCCCGGATTCAGGCGCGCGCGCGACATTCCTGGTGGACGGCACGCGGGCGCCACGAGCCGGCGAGTGGTTTCGCAATCCCGACCTCGCCCGCAGCCTCCGCGAGATCGCCCTCCAGGGACCGGCCGCATTGTATGGGGGGGCGCTCGGGCAACGCATCGTGGCACGCGTCCACGAGCTGGGCGGTTACCTCACGCTCGACGACCTCAAGAACCACCGTCCCGAATGGGTGGTCCCCATCTCGGCGCCGTTCCACGGGGTCCGCGTGTGGGAGCTGCCGCCCAACAACCAGGGCGTGGCGGTGCTCGAGATGCTGCGCATGCTCGAGCCCTACGACCTGCACGCGCTAGGCCACAATTCCGCCGCGTACCTCCATCTCCTGATCGAAACGAAGAAGCTGGCGTACGCCGACATTGCCCGGTACGTCGGGGAGCCTGCTGCGACGACGGTGTCTCCCGCGGCGCTGCTGACCGACGCGTACGTGGCCGGGCGTCGGGCCTTGATCGACACCTCCCGGGCCGCCGACCGGCCGCAGCCGGGAAAGCCGCTCACCGCGAGCGAGACGATCTATCTCACCGTCGCCGACTCGGCCGGCAACATGGTGTCGTTCATCAACTCGCTCTATGACTTGTTCGGATCGGGCGTGGTCGTGCCGGGCACGGGGTTCGCCCTGCAGGACCGGGGTGCGGGGTTCACGCTCGAGCCGGGACTTCCCAACACGGTGGCGCCCGGGAAGCGGCCCTTCCACACGCTGATCCCCGCGTTCGTCACGAGGCCCGACTCGTCGGGCGTCGAGCAACCATGGATGTCGTTCGGCGTGATGGGTGGCTCGATGCAGCCCCAGGGGCACGTGCAGGTGCTCTTGAACCTGCTGGTGTTCGGCATGGAGCTGCAGGACGCGATCGACGCCCCTCGATTCCGTCATTTCGACGGGCTGCGCGTCGCCCTCGAGCCGGCAATCGGTGACGACGTGCGGCGCCGGTTGGCGGCGCTCGGCCACGTCATCGTCCCCGATTCCAACGTCGCGTTCGGCGGTGCCCAGGCGATCCTGCGTCTGCCGCAGGGCTACGCCGCCGGCTCCGATCCCCGCAAAGACGGCATGGCGGCTGGCCATTGAGCGCGCCGCGCGAGCTGACCCGCTCGCTGCGCCAGGGCGATCTGGTCCTGGTCGTAATCGGGACGGTCATCGGCTCGGGGATCTGGCTCGTCCCCGGGACCGTGTTGCGCAACACCGCCGGCGATCCGGGATGGGCCTTGCTGGTGTGGGTGGTGGGTGGGATCTGCTCGCTCCTGGGCGCCCTGACGTTCGCCGAGCTGGGGACGCTCTATCCCGACGCCGGAGGCTCCTACACCTACGTGCGCGAGGCATTCGGACGGTTTCCGGCGTTTCTCCTGGGCTGGACACTGTTCCTGGCGATCAACACCGGGTCCACCGCGACCCTGGCGGTAGCGTTCTCCACGTATGCCGGCGAGCTCATGCCGCTCGGACCGTTGGGCCGCAAGCTCCTGGCCGTGCTCATGATCGTTGCCGTGTCCGCGGTGAACATCCGCGGCGTGCGGCATGCAGCCACGGTGCAGAATTGGAGCACGGCGGTGAAAGTGGCGGCGATACTCGCGATCGCCATTCTGGGGATCTCGCTCGGCTCGGGCGGCTCGGCGGCTGCCGCACGCGCGTTTTCGACCCCGCTGTCGGGCGGCCTGCTCTCGGGAGCGGGCGTCGCGCTGCTCGGCGTGCTCTGGGCCTACGAGGGCTGGATCAACGTGACGAATTCCGCGGGAGAAGCGCTCGATCCGCAACGGACCTTCGCCCGCGGCATCATCATCGGGACCGCCGCGCTGGTGCTCCTCTACGTGCTCGCCAACATCGGGTACTTGGCCGCCATCGGTCCCGACGGGGTCGCGGGCTCGCAGCGCGTCGCGGCGGACACCGTTCGCTCGCTGTTCGGGCCGGTCCCGGCGAAGTTCGTCAGCGCCGCGGTGCTCGTCTCGGTGTTCAGCGCCGCCAACGGGCTCGCGCTGACCGGTCCGCGCATGTACTTCGCGATGGCCCGGGACGGGGTGTTCTTCCGCGAGCTGGGAGAAGTCCATCCGCGCTTCGGCACGCCGGCCATCGCGATCGCCGCCGGTGGCGTGTGGGCGGCGCTGCTCACCCTGTGGGGCAGCTTCGAGCAGCTCCTCACCTATGTGGTGTTCGCGAGCTGGTTGTTCGCCGCGCTGGCCGCCGCGAGCGTCTTCGTACTGCGCCGCCGCCGCCCCGACGCCCCGCGTCCCTATCGCGTGCCGGGGTATCCGCTCACCCCGGCGCTGTTTATCGTGGCCGCGCTCGCTATCGTGGCCAACACGATTGTCGCCCGGCCGGTCCAGGCGCTCGCCGGCATCGGCATCGTGCTGGTGGGGACGCCCGCCTACCTCCTGTGGACGCGCCAACGAGGCCGGAGTCTCCAGCCCTAGGGCCGGCCCGTGGCTCCGCGGGACGGACTATATTCCGCCTTCTCCCGAGCGGAGCCGCAGGATGAAGACCCAGGGCAGTCAAACCGACGTCGTGTTTCTCTCGGGAGTCCGCACGGGCTTCGGCGCCTTCGGCGGCTCCCTGAAGGATCTCTCCGCTATCGATCTCGGTGCGATCGCCGCGCGCCACGCCATCGAGCGGGCCGGACTCCCCCCCGCCGACATCGGTCATACCGTGTTCGGCAACGCCCTCCAAACCTCGACCGACGCCATCTACATGGCGCGGCACGTGGCCCTCAAGGCCGGGTTGCCGATCGAAACGCCCGCGGTCACCGTGAACCGCCTGTGCGGGTCCGGCTTCGAGGCGATCACCCAGGGTGCGCAGCTCATCATCCTGGGTGAGGCCGAGGCGGTGCTCGCCGGGGGCGGCGAATCGATGAGCCAGGCGCCGCACGTGGTGCGCGGCGCGCGCTGGGGGCTCCGGCTCGGCCCCGCCCCGCTCGAGGATCTCCTGTGGGAGTCATTGAAGGACCCGCAGTGCGGCTTCTCAATGGCCGAAACCGCCGAAAACCTCGCCGACAAGTACAAGCTCACGCGTCGGGAAGTGGACGAGGTCGCGGTCGGGTCCCAGCAGCGTGCCAAGCAGGCCTGGGACGACTGCGTCTTCACCGATGAAGTGATCCCGGTGCCGATCAAGAAGAAGGGACAGACGGTGGAATTCCGCGCCGACGAGCACATGCGGCCCGACACGACCGTGGAAGCATTGGCGGCGCTCAAACCGTACTTCAAGCAGGACGGCGTGGTTACCGCGGGCAATGCCTCCGGCATTTCGGACGGCGCCGCGGCGACCGTGATCGCCAGCGAGGCCTACGCCAAGACGCACAACCTGAAGCCGCTGGGAAGACTGGTGGCCTGGGGGGTGGTCGGTGTCGAACCCAAGTACATGGGGATCGGCCCGGCGCCGGCCGCGCGCAAGGTCCTGACCAAAGCGGGGATGACCCTCGCCCAGATGGACCTGGTGGAGGTCAACGAGGCGTTCGCCCCGCAGTACCTCGCGGTGGAGAAGGAGCTGGGACTGGACCGCGCGAAGACCAACGTGCACGGCGGCGCCATCGCCATCGGGCATCCGCTGGCCGCGAGCGGGACGCGCATCACGCTGCACCTGCTGCACGCGCTGCGCCGTGCGGGCAAGCGCTACGGCCTGGGGTCGGCGTGCATCGGCGGCGGGCAGGGCCTCGCCGTGATCGTGGAAGCTTTCCCGG
>JBGPHP010000053.1:0-16342 GCA_041484445.1 Gemmatimonadota bacterium | reverse complement strand
CTTTGCGATACGCATCAGCCAGCGGCGCGAAGTTTCGCCCCTTGGGATTCTCCCGGTAGCGCGCTTCGAGCTTCTCGATCTCGCTGGTGTACGCCACGGTCTAAGTCTTTGTGGGGATTGGTCTAAGATAGTGCTCCGCCAGCCGTGCTGTCAAATTGTGTGCCCCACCCCGCTCGCTTGAGTTTGCACGTTGTGGCTCTTAGACTTATCCCCCCTCACCCCCGTACAACGGAGTGCTGCTCGATATGATGCGCGCGATGCGCGAAAACACCAAGTGGGTCTTCTACATCCTGGCGGTCAGCTTCATCGGCTGGCTGGTTTTCGACGTGGGGATGGGGGTGACCGGAGGGAAGTACGGCGGTGGGGACGTCGTCCTGCGCATCGACGGAGAGCCGATTCACCTCCAGCAGTGGCAGTCGGCCCTGCAAGCCGCGCTCGAGCAGGCCCGCCAGCGGGGGGGCGCGACTCTGACCCGGGAGGACGAAAAGCAGGTCGAGGACCAGCTGGTGGATCAGCTGGTGCGGGACGTGCTGCTGCAACACGAGAGCCGGCGCCTGGGCATCACGGTGACCGACGCCGAGATCCGAGACGCGGCCATGTCGTCCCCGCCTCCCGAGGCCTATTCGGTTCCCGAATTCCAGACCAACGGCCAGTTCGATCCGAACAAGTGGCGTCGCTTTCTCCAGAGCGGCGCCAATCCCGAGTTCCTGGTGCAGCTCGAGGCTCGCTACCGCGAGCAAATCCCCCAGGCCAAGCTGTTCCAGTACATCACGGCGGACCTGTACGTTCCGGACGCGAAGCTCTGGCGCATCTACCGGGATCAGCATGATTCGGTGACCGTCGCGTTGCTGGCGATCGGCCCGGAGCAGATCTCCGATTCGGAAGCCGCCGTGTCGGACGCGGAGTTGGCCCGCTACTACGACGCCCACAAGAGCGAATTCAAGCGGCCCGCCGCCGCGTGGTTGAGCTTCGTCGCCCAGCCGCGCCGGCCGCAAGCCGCCGACTCGGCGGCGGCGCGAGTTCGTGCCGACAGCCTGCGTACCGAAGCGGCCGCGAGCGCGGCGAAATTCGCGGAGGTCGCGCAACGGGAGTCGGCCGACACGGCCAGCGGACACCAGGGCGGCGACCTCGGTTGGCTCAAACGCAACGAGCAGGGTTACGACTCGCTGTTCCTCGCCGGCCTGCGCGGACTGCCGGTCGGACAGGTGTCCCGCCCGGTGCTCTCGAGCTTCGGGCTTCACCTCATCCGGATCGACGCGGAGCGGGGTGACTCGCTGCACGTCCGGCACATTCTCGTCCCCATCGAGCTGGTGGGCGCGCACCGGGATTCCGTGGAATCCCGCGCGGACAGCCTGGACCGTCTCGTGGCGGAGCGCGACAGCGGTTGGCTGCTCGACAGCGTCGCCCAGCGCCTGGGGCTCCCGGTCGGGCACGCGCCGAAGCTCGTGGACGGAGACCGGATGGTGTTGGGACGCTACGTGATACCGGACGTCAGCGTCTGGGCGTTCGAGCACAAACCGGGTGAAACGAGCCCGGTGATCGAGGGTGAAGCGGCGTACTACGTGTTCAGGGTCGATTCCCTCATCCCTGAGGGCACTCCCCCCCTCGCCACGGTGCGCGAGCAGGTGCTGGGGCAGGCGCGAGTCGACAAGAAGAAAACGCTGTGGGTGGGTCGCGCCGGACAGATCGCGGCATCCCTGGCCGCGAATCCCGATCTGGTCGCGGCGGGCGGCTCGCGCGGGCTCGCGGTGCAGCGGTTTGGGCCCTTCTCCCGACTGCACCCGCCGCCGATTCTGCAGCTGGAGCCCGGCGCCCTGGGAGCCGCGTTCCGGCTCGGCGTGGGCCAGCGCTCCGGCGTCATCGTCGGGGAGCATCGGGCGTTCATTCTCCAGCCCCTGGCGCGGTCGTCGGCCGATTCGACGGCGTGGCTCGCCCAGCGCGATGGGCAGCGCGAGAGCCTGATGCAGGGCGCCCGCCAGGCCCGCGTCGAGGCCTATCTGGCGGGACTGCGCCAGCGCGCCAAGGTCGACGACCGGCGCAAGGACGTTTTCCGCCCGCAAAACACTACCGCCGGCAGCTAGCCGGCGGTTATTCGACCAGGCGTCGGGGGCCGGTCTTTGGCGGTGGACCCGGAGCGTCGGGACTCGGGCCGGGGGCCGTGGGATTTCGCATCGCGCCCTGCGCTTCCCCCAGCGCCCGGCGAAACTCCCGCAACCCGTTCCCCAGCGCCTTGCCCGCCTCCGGCAGACCCTTCCCGCCAAACACGAGCAAGGCGATGAGCAGCAGAATCGCCAACTCGCCGGGGCTGAGATTGCCCACGGATCGGCGCCCGCCCGTGCTACTGGTTGAGGCGCTTCGGCTCTCCGCCCGAAGGCGGGACCGACGCCGAATTCGCGGGTGGCGGCGGCGGCAACGGCTGCGACGGCTGGTCCGAGCCGACCTCCTTCAGGCTGTTCTTGAACTCCCGGATGCCCTTTCCGAGCGACGAGCCGATTTCCGGAATGCGCTTGGCCCCGAACACGAGCAGCGCGATGACCAGCAGGATGAGCACATGCGTCAGCGAGAATTCCATACGCCACTCCTCTAGAAGAGCGATCGGGCCACGAAGTAGGCGATCGCCACCCCCAACACCGACAGCAACGACACTTCAAGCCCGATCGGTCCCAGGGTGATCGAGACGACCAGGAGGTCCAGGTGAATCGGGCCGAACGTCGGAGTGACCGCGGTCGTGAAGAACTCCTTGGCGGCACCCTGCGGCAGAAAGCGCCGCAACAGGGCATGCAGGAACCCGCCGAGAATGAAGCCCGACGCGAGCACTCCGAAGTAAAATAGCGGACGCCGGGGACCGCGCGCCACGCTCAGCTCCTCCGCTCGACGGCGTACGCGATGCTGTCGCGCAGCGCCTCGCGCGCCGTCGACGCCGGGAGGGCCGACAGCTCCGCGTCGGCTCGCTGCGCCAGGTCGAGCGCGCGCCGGCGGGCGACCTCGAGGCCGCCGCCGGCCTCGACCATGCGGATGACCTCGGCCACCTGCGCGTCCGACGGATCCGAGGTCGCCATCAGGCGCACGACGATCTGCCGCTCGTCCGGCGACAGCTGCGGCAGGGCCGCGATCAGCGGCAGCGTCACCTTGTGCTCCTTCAGATCGAGACCGGAAGGCTTGCCGGTCACCGCTTCCGGCTGCGTGTAGTCGAGCAGGTCGTCGGTGATCTGAAACGCCATCCCCAGCAACATGCCGAACCGGGCGAGGGCCTCACGCACCGCCGGCGCCGCCGACAGTGCCCCGACCTCGCAGGCGCCCGACAGGAGCGAGGCGGTCTTGGCCCGGATGAGCAGATCGTACTCGGCTTCTCCGAAGGCCATCTTGTCGTGTGCCTCGAGCTGGCGCATCTCGCCGATGGTCATCTCGTTGGTCACCCGGGCGAACACGCGCAGGGGATCGAGATCGCCGACCCGCACCAGCTCGATGATCGCCCGCGAGTACAGGTAATCTCCCATGATCACGGCGACCTGGTGTGAAAACAGCGCATTGAGGGTCGGCATGCCGCGCCGCAGCGCCGAATGATCGACCGAATCGTCGTGGACCAGCGTGGCCAGGTGAATCAGCTCGACCACCGCCGCCAGCGTCACCACGCGCGGGTCCCCGCCACCCGTCGCCTGGTGGCTCAGGAGCAGCAGCGTCGGCCGGAACAACTTCCCTTTCATGCGCAGGAGGTGATCGTTCGCGTCGGCGATGATCGGGAAATCCGCGGCGATGATCCGGCGCAGCTCCGCCGCCACCCGGTCGAGCTCCCCGGCGACGGGGCGCTGAATGTCCGGCAGCGAGACCCGGGTCGCTTGATCGCTCACGTCAGCGCGCCTTGGCGAGGGCCTTCACCCGCGCTCCCACGTCCATGAACCGGATGTCGACGGCGAACACGCGCCCGTACAGATCGCGGGCATCGGCCGGCTTCCCCTGCTCCTCGAGCGACCGGGCGAGCCAGTAGAGGATCCCGAGACGCTCCTGGTCTCCCGTCGCCGGCAGCTCGAGCGCCCGTTTCAAGATCGACTCGGCGACACCGAAGGCGCCCTTGTCGTGGAAGCACATGCCCAGCGCCTCGGACGTCCGCAGTTTCCCTTCGGGGGCCCGCAAGGCCTTCTGGAATTCGGCGATGGCCTCGTCGAGCAGTCCCATCTCCTTGAAGGCCACACCCAGATCGTAGTGCGACTGGAAATCCGTCTCCTCGATGTTCTCGTCGATGCCCTGGCGGAACCGGGCCAGCATCTCCCGGAAGTCCTGCTCCTCGTCACCCGTCGGCTCCTCATCCTCGACCTTCATGCGCGTGTCGCGCGGGGCATCTTCTTCCAGGATCATCGCCCCGAGGTCGACGAAGTCCCCCTCGCCGGCGGTCTCGTCGCGTACCCGCATCTTCGCGTCTTTGGCCGCCACCCGGCCCTCGGCCTTGGGCGGCTCCGCGGGCGCCAGCATCGCCAGGGCCGCCCGGGCACGCTCGTTCTTGGGGTCGTGCTCGACCACCCGCTCGTACACAGCACGCGCCTTGTCGGCGAGATCCCCCCGCAGCAGCGTATCGGCCAGCTCGAGATACGCGCCGATCAGCTGCGCTTTGTCGTTCGACTTGAACGCGAATTCCACCTGCTTCTGCCGGTGCCGCACGCTGTTCGGATCGAGACGCAGGATCTCGTCCACCAACCCTTGCGCATGCGCGAGGTTGCCGGCCGACTCGAACCCGCCCGTCGCAATGTCGAGCTCTTCGATGCCGCGATCGCGCTCCCCTGCTTCGATCAGGGCCTCGCCCAGCGCCTGGTGCGCCTCGGCGTCGTCTGGATCGTCGGCGACCCGGCTTTCGAGCTCCTCGATCGTCGGCGCCGTGGGGGTGACCTCGTCGAGCCCCTCGAACACCAGGGCATCCGGCTGGTCTCCCTCCTTGACGACGTCCAGACCGAGATCCAACGCCGGTGAATGCCCCGACCCCACGGTGGTCTCCCGCTGCAGCCACCCTTTGTCCTCCTCGGCGAGCGGCTCGTCGTCCACTTCGTGCTCGCGCTCGGTGGTCGACGTTTCCAGGGCTTCCGCATCGAAGTCCGGCTCCAGCTCGAGCGGCGGGATTTCCACGACCGTTTTGCGCTTCGGCGGACCGGCGGGCGGTGCGACGGGGGGCTCCTCGATCGCCACCTCCTCCGACTCCGCATCCGCGTCAGTCTCCTCTTCCTCCACATCGAAGGCAGAGACCAGCGGAAGGTCGCCTAGGATATCGGCCGTCTCGGGCGGTCCGATATCCGACGCCGCCGTCGGCTCGAGGCCAGCGAGGCGCGCTGCCTCCGGCACCACGTCATCGTCGCGGATCGAGGCGATGCCGCCCGCCGTATCGCGAACGTGCCCGAAGTCCTCGACCGTGGGCTCGAGGCCGGCGAGGGAGTCGGCGCTTTCGATTTCGACCTCCTCGACCAAACTCGTCGTCTCGATCGAGGCGGTGGGCGGAGGCGGCGCCGGCTTCGGAATTGGCGGCGGCGGGCCGACGGGAGGAGCCACGGGCCGAGGCATAGCGCCGGTGGGGCGACCCGGCGGGGCCTTGGCCTTGGCGGGCTCATCGAGGTCCAGGAAGACCAGGCTCGTCGTCTTCCGTTTGGTCTTCTGGCCCGGCGCGGCGGATGGAGCGCTCGCTCGCGGGCCCGCCGTCCGGAGCTTCGCCTGCAGCTCGGGACCGCCATACGCGCGCAGGTGCTCCTCGAGCATCTCGCGCAGCTGTTCCCCTTCGGAGGAAATGTCGGCGAATTCCTTGAGCGCCAGGAACGCCTGCTGGATGGCGCCGGCTTTCTGCATTCGCTCGGCGTATTCGATGAAGTTCTGCTTGGCTTCGCCGGTGAATCCTTTGGCGGCGTACAGCTTGGCAAGCTTGAGGTAGGTCGTGGGGCGACCGGGAGCGTTGCGCAACACCTTGTTGCACATCGCGATCGCATTGTTATGGAAGCCTAGCTCGGCGTAGCGATCGACGGCCCGGTCGTAGTAGTCCGCGGCCTGGCCGGGATCCTTCGCCTTGAGATACAGATCACCGATACGATTGAAGATGCCGAGGTCGGGATTCGGATCGCTCTCCTCATCCTGCGCCTCGAGCACCTCGAGCCACGTCTCAATGGCGGCCCGAGTGTCTTTGGCCTCCAGCGTGCGCGCGCGCTCCTTGAGCTTCTCAAGCTTCGACATGGAGCCCTAAAGATACCGGACCCGCCAGGCGCGGACAAGCGAAACCCCCTGTCCAGACGTCGGTTACGAGGTTCGCCCCGACCCAAAAGGCCACCTCACGCCAGTCGGTGACCGCACAAGCGACGAGATCCGCTCGGAACCCCGGGGCGACCTGCCCACGATCGGCCGCGAGTCCCAAGGCGGCGGCCGCGTTGACCGTCACCGCCAGCACCGCTTCGGCGTGGCGCAGTCCCAGCTGGGAGACCGCGAGACTCATGACGAACGGGAGGCTGATCGTCGGCGAGGAGCCGGGGTTGAAATCCGTCGCAAGGGCGACGGCGGCGCCGGCCTCCACCAACCGCCGGGCCGGCGCCTGGCGGCCTTTGCCGAGAAAGCTCATCGTCGCCGGGAGCAGCACCGCAACCGTTTCGCTCGCCGCCAGGGCCCGGATTCCGGCGTCGGAGATCCCCGCCAGATGATCCGCCGAGAGCGCACCGAGCTCGGCGGCCAACTCGGCGCCCCCCGAGCCCTCCAGCTCATCCGCATGCAGCTTCACGGCCAGGCCGGCATGCTGCGCCGCCGAGAGCACCGCCCGGGCCTCGGCCACGCTGAAGACGGACGGTTCGCAGAACACGTCGCAGCATCGCGCGAGCTGCTCCCGCGTCACGACCGGCAGCATCTCTTCGACGACCAGGCGCACGTACTCCGCCCGGCGCCCGCGGTACTCCGGCGGAACCTCGTGCGCCCCGAGGAACGTCGGAATCAGCTCGAGCCGTTGCGCGACGGCGAGATGGCGCACGATCCGGAGCTGTTTCAGCTCGGTTTCCAGCTCGAGCCCGTAGCCGGACTTCACCTCGATGGTGGTGCTGCCGCAGGCGCGCAGCGCCAGCAGGCGATCCTGCGCCAACTGCTCGAGCTGCTGGGCGTCGCGCGACCGAACGTCGCGGACCGATTGGAGGATGCCGCCGCCCGCCGCCGCGATTTGCTGATAGCTCTCCCCCAGGGCGCGGCGCTCGTGGTCTTCCAAGCGGGGCGCGCCGAAGATCGCATGGGTGTGACAATCGATGAACCCGGGAAAGAGCACGCCCGACACTTCGGTGACGGCGGCCCTCGGGTACCGCTCGCGCAGCGCACCCCACGAGTCGACGTCCTGAATGCGGCCCCCATCCACGGCCACCGCGGCGCCCGGAAGCACCTCGAGCTCGGACAGCTCACGACCGCGCCGCGCCCGGGCAGGGCCGCGCCCGGTGACCACCGCCCGCGCTCCAGCGAGCAGGGTGGTCAGTCGCGCGCCTCCAACATCGGCAACCGCAGTCCCTCGCGTCGGGCGGTGGCGATCGCTTCGGGGTACCCCGCGTCGGCGTGGCGCGCGACGCCGATGCCCGGATCGTTGGTGAGCACTCGTTCGAGCCGGCGGCGCGCCTCGGGGGTGCCGTCGGCGACGCTCACCTGCCCCGCGTGCAGCGAATTCCCGATGCCCACCCCGCCACCGTGATGGAACGACACCCACGACGCCCCGGAGGCGGTATTGAGCAGCGCGTTCAGAATCGCCCAGTCGGCGATTGCGTCGGACCCGTCGCGCATGCCTTCGGTTTCCCGGAACGGGGACGCGACACTGCCCGTGTCGAGATGGTCGCGCCCGATCACGATCGGCGCCGACAGCTCTCCCCGCGACACGAGATCGTTCAGCGCCACCCCGAACCGCGCCCGCTCGCCCTGCCCGAGCCAGCAGATGCGCGCGGGCAGTCCCTGGAACGCCACCCGCTCCTGGGCCAGGCGGATCCAGCGGGCGAGGTGCTCGTTTTCGGGAAACAGCTCCAGCACCAGCCGGTCGGTGCGCCGCAGGTCGTTCGGATCACCCGACAACGCCACCCAGCGAAACGGGCCCTTCCCTTCGCAGAAGAGGGGCCGGATGTACTCCGGCACGAACCCGGGAATGTCGAACGCCTGCGCCACGCCGGCGTCGGCCGCGACGGTGCGGATGTTGTTGCCGTAGTCGAACGTCACGGCGCCGGCGCGCTGCAGGTCGAGCATGGCGCGCACGTGCGTCGCGATGCTCGCCACGGCACGTCGCATGTATTCCGCGGGATCAGTCGCGCGGAGGGCGCGCGCGTCCTCCAGTGGGAGCCCCGCCGGCACGTAACCGTGCAACGTGTCGTGCGCCGACGTCTGGTCGGTGACTACGTCGGGAACGAATCCGCGGCGCGCGAGCGCGGGGAGGACCTCGGCGCAATTGCCGATCAACCCGACCGACAGCGCGGTGCCGCTGCGCCGCGCCGCGTCGCACCAGGCCAGGGCTTCGTCCTGCGACGCCGTCGCCTGGTCGAGGTAGCGCGTCTCGAGACGGCGCTGCACCCGGGCGGGATCGACTTCCACCGCCAAGCAGATACCCCCGTTCATCGTAGCCGCCAACGGCTGCGCGCCGCCCATCCCACCCAGACCCCCGGTGAGCACGATCCGCCCGCTGAGGCTGCCGCCGAAATGGCGCCGAGCGACCGCACCGAAGGTCTCGTAGGTGCCCTGCAGAATCCCCTGCGTCCCGATGTAGATCCACGAGCCCGCCGTCATCTGGCCGTACATGATCAGGCCGCGCCGCTCGAGGTCGCGGAACACCTCCCACGTCGCCCACCGTCCCACGAGGTTGGCGTTGGCGATCAGCACACGCGGCGCGTCGGGATGGGTGGCGAACACACCGACCGGCTTGCCGGACTGGACGAGCAGCGTTTCGTCGTCCGCCAGGGTGCGCAACGATCGCACGATGGCGTCGAACGCTTCCCAGCTGCGCGCCGCCCGGCCGGTCCCCCCGTACACCACCAGGTCCTGCGGACGCTCGGCCACATCCGGATCGAGGTTGTTCATGAGCATGCGCAGCGCGGCTTCCTGCACCCAGCCGCGGCAGGACCGCTCGCTCCCCCGCGGTGCGCGCACCACGCGTGGCCCGCTCACGTCGCCGCCTCGAGATCGAAGACGCCGGCACGGATCCCGGTTGCCACTCGCTCGATTTCGCCCGCCATCGGGCGATCGGCTTCGAGCGGCGGGACCATCGTGCGCACCGTGGCATGCAGTCGGGCAACGCCCCGCCCGGGCCGCAACGGTTTCAGAAACTCCAGCCCCTGCGCACCAGCCAGGAGCTCGATCGCCACCACACGGGCCGCGTTGGCGAAGATGCGCTCGGCTTTCCACGCGGCGGTCATCCCCATGGGAACGACGTCTTCCTGGTTGCCCTCCGTGGGCACCGACTGCACGCTCGCCGGCGTGGCGAGCACGCGTGAATCCGCCACCAGGGCCGCCGACGCGATCTGCGCGGTCATGAAGCCCGAATCGAGACCGGGGTCCTTGGCGAGAAATGCGGGCAGCCCGGAAGACAGATCGGGATTCACGACCCGCTCGAGCCGGCGCTCCGCCAGTCCCGCCAGTGTCGTCAGCACGATCCCGAGCACGTCCAGCGCCAGCGCGATCGGCTGTCCGTGGAAGTTGCCGCCCGACAGCACGTCCGCGCCGAACACCAGGGGATTGTCGGTCGCCGCGTTCAACTCCGTCACGACCAGCCGTTCGGCGAACGCCACACCTTCGCCCACGGCCCCGAGGATCTGCGGAGTGCAACGCAGCGAATACGCGTCCTGGACGCGCGGGTCGTCGTGACGGTGCGATTCCCGGATCTCGCTGTCGGCCAGCAACGACCGGAGCAGCGCTGCGGAGCGCTGCTGCCAGAGATGCGGGCGGGCGTCATGGATGCGCGCGTCGAAGGGAACGGGGGTGCCGCGCACCGCCTCCAGGCTCATCGCGGCCGCCCCATGGGCCGTGCGCCACAGGATCCAGGCATCGTGCACGAGCAGCGCGGCCAGGCCGGTCTGCGCCTGAGTGCCGTTGACGAACGCGATGCCCTCTTTGGCCTCGAGGATGACGGGGTCGATGCCGGCGGCCCGCAGCCTCGGCCCGTCCGGCCCTTCCCCGATCATGGCCAGCGCGAGGTGCGAGAGCGGCGCCAGGTCGCCCGACGCGCCCACACTGCCCTGGGACGGCACGACGGGATGCACGCCGGCATTGAGCATGGCCACCAGCGTGTCAGGGATGACGGGCCGCACGCCGCTCGTCCCCATGAGGAGGACGTTGGCGCGCAGCAGCATCATCGCGCGCACTGCCTCCGACGACAACGGGTCGCCCACGCCGGAGGCGTGACTGCGGATCAGATTGAGCTGCAGGGCGCGCAGCTGCTCGGGCGGGATCCGTACATGTGCAAGCTTGCCGAACCCGGTATTGACGCCGTAGATGGTGTCGCCGCGAGCCACGGCCGCCTCGATTCCCGCCCGCGAGCGCTCGACGCGCGCGCGGGTGTCTGGGGCGACGGCCACCGGAGCGCCGTGCCGCGCAACCGCGACGACGTCGCCGATGGACAAGCTGCGACCGTCGAGCGTAACGGTGGATGGCATCGGTGGCAGGAAGCTATGGGTCGGGGACGAGGACGCCAAGTAGGACACACACCGGGCCAGCAGCGAGACCCTGCTCGCCGCCGGCCCGGTGCCTACGCGCGTGGGCGCCGGTCGCCTACCGGGCGCCCTGCACCTGGATCCCGGTCTCCACCGCCGTGGGCAGATTCGCGTGCACCACGAGCTCCGGATTCCCAGGGTCGGTCTGCAGACTCCAGTCGAAGATGAGGTAGTTCCGCCCCACGTGCGTGACCCGCAAGGCCGCGTACCGGAGGGCGCTGCCCTCGACGATTTGGAAGACGTACCCGAAGCCCGGGGCGGCCTGGATCATGTTGCGCGAGTAGCCGCTCGCCGGCGCGAAGTCGATATCGGTCAGGTCCGACACCGGCGTGTTCGCGTACAGCCGCATGGACGTACCGCTGAACTCGGGGACGATCCACAGAGAGGAATCGGTCGGGTCGCGATAGATCCAGAAGTCGATGTCGGTGCGATTGCCGTCCTCCACCAAACCGAGCTCCGAAGGTTGCGCCACGCCATCCTGATTCACGTCGTCCCAGAACCGAAACCCCGCCTGGGCGCTGTTCTGATCGAAGGCGGAGACGAGCAGGTTGCGGGCATCGGGACGCGGCGTGTCTTGCCACAGCGGCGACCACAGGCTCTCGTAGCCTTCCACGCTGATGGCGGAGACGCCGAAGCACCGCGGAACGCCGTTCGTGAGCGCCGCTACGAGGAATTCGGGTGACACGGTCGTTCCCTCGAGCGACCAATCCGTGCCGCACAGACCGTGGTCGAGATCGTAGGACGCGCTGTACACCCGGTACCACTTGAACCGCTGCGGATCCGTGGTGAACGCGTTGTCGCTCCAATCGAGGTGAATGGCGCCATTGAGCGAGATCGAACCCAGGGTGGCCGGTGATTCGAGCTGCAGCCGCTCGTCCACCGTAATGGCGTCACTCGGATCGCTCTCCGCGCCGTTCACATCCACCGCCGTGACGTAGTACTGGAGGTGCGGCACACCATTGTCGTGGAACGTGTTGGAGGTGGTTTCCCCGCGGAGACCGAACGCGCCGCCGGTGCTGCCGCGCGAGTAGATCCGATAGCTCGCGAGCGCCGGATCTCCGAGGTCGTCCCATTGCAGCAGGATCCCCGCCGGCCGGGCGGGATCGCCACTCGGGTCCAGGGCATAGGTCAGATTCGCCGGCGGGTCGAGCAGCGGCGACGTGTTGACCAGGCTGGACTGGCACCCGATGAGGGTGAGGCTCAGCGCGCACAGGCCGACGAACGATCGAGCGGACATAACGCCCTCTGCGAGAGAATTGGTCGTCCGCAAGCAGTGGCAGGGGATGTGCCGGATCGTAAGTGACGCTGCGGGAAAGAGATGCTGGACGCGAAACTGGGCCATCTGTCCCCCGGTGAGGACAGGAAAACGCCTGGTCAGGGTCGCAGGTAGCTCTGCTGGTCGTAATCGAACTTGATGTCGGGCTCGTCGAGGAGGGCGACGTAGAAGTTGAAGGCGAAGTTGCCGCTCGCCGTGCGGCTGAACGCGAAGCTGGCGTGCCAGCGGTGCAGATCGCGCTCCAGCCGCACGTAGTGCTGGCCGAACTGCTTTGTATCGAAATCGTAGTTGGTGTTCCAGGATGCGGTCCAGTTTCTGGTCGGGCTGAACGCCATGCTCAGCGTCATCTGCTGGCGCCCGCCCTGCAACCCCGGAGTGGCGACGACGGCGCCCGTATCACGCGTGCGTTGCGCGGAGAATTGCACATTGAGGTTGAAGGCATGCCCGCCACCGCCGACGCCCGCACCCCGAAAGCCACTGACCCCCCCGAATCCCCTCGGTCCCGGGCCGCCGGGGAGTGTCCCCGGCTGGGGCTGGGTCGGACTCGGAGCGGACGCGGGCGGCGGCCGGTGCCCGATGCCGAAGAGCGAGGCGATGCCGGCCAGCGTGCGCGGCCCCACCGAAAACGACGCCGAGAGACTCTGCAGGAAGGGGCTGAACCTGGTGCTCGCCAGCCCGACCTGACCGAGCCACAGATCGTGCGTGACCTGCAGATTGAAACCGGGCAGCAGATCGGAGGCGAACGTGTTGGTGATGGTCTGCGTCTGCCACCCCACCCTGAGGGGTTGTTTCGCCTGCTCGAAGTTGTAGGAGACACCCGAGGTCGAAATGCTGAGCAGTCGGATCTTGCGCGGCTCGGCGTTCGCGGTATCCCCCGCCGCGGGCTTGAACTTGGCTTCGAAGCTCTGCTGCAGGCCCAGCGTGACGGTCTGCTGGGGATCGCTGCGCGCATTGAGCAACCGCGTCCCCGACGGATCCAGCGCGTGGGCGAACTCCGAGTCCACACTCGCGCCGGGAGCGTACTGGTAGCTCACGATGGGCGAGATCGAGTGGCGGATGCGGCTGAACGGACCGACGCCGGGGAAAAACCCGAAAAACGTCGGCGCCAGCCCCAGTGTGAACTGGAGCCGCTTGCCCTGCTGGAGGAACCGGCCGCCGGTGAACTGGTTGCGCAGCATGAACGGACCGGCGCTGGTCTTGTTCACGATCCCGATCCCCGGCTGGAGCCGCCAGGTGCCGCTGAACAGCTGGGGGAGGTTGATCCCGGTGGACCAGTCGATGCGCGTCTCGAACGAGCGGGCATAGACCACGTTGTGCAGCACCGAGGAATCGGCCGAATCGGGGACGACGAATTGCAGCGGCTGGGACGTCCGGTTGTCCGCGATCGAGACGCTGTTGGTCCAGTTCCACCGGCCGAGGCGGAGCGGCGTGCCGATGAAGATGCTCGTGGCGCGGTTGTCGAACGTGGTCGCGACGGTGTCGAGCCCGCCGCCGCTGCGCGGCCGGAACAGCGGTGCGCCGGCGTTGTGAAACGTCTGCGTATTGGCGTAGCTGAACGAGGGTGACCACGTCGCCCAGGACGCCAGGTCGATCGGGGCTGGCGTGATCGAGACGCGCGGCAGGTTCTGCTGCACCAGGTTATTCGAGAGGTTTTGCGTGAGGTTGCCGCCGAGGTTCAGCGTCCCCCAGGAAAAACGCTTATCGAAGTTCGCCTGGGAGCTGAGCTGGGCCGTGGTGAGGAACGGATCGATCGTGTTGCGCTGCACCACCCGTGCGCTCGTCGCGTAGTTGACGCTGGCGGCGAACCGCGTCCGGCTGTTGAAGCTCTGCGTGTGGTACCAGTTGATCTGGTTCGAGTGGGCGGTCGCGTCGAGCTGGCTGAGGCGCGAGAACGACACGCTGCCGTCCACGAACCGGTTGAGCCAACGGTAATGCATCTGCCCGTTGACCGAGAAGCTCGTCCCCGCGAACCAGTCGGCGGACGCCAGCACGTCCACGTAGTCGTTCAGCACGAAGTAGTACCCGATGTTCGACACGTGGCGCCGGTAGCCCCGCGTGGGGCGCACGAGATCGTTGAGACCGAAGCGCGGCACCAGCATCCCGCTGCGCCGCCCCGGCCGGATGTCCTGAAAGATGAACGGCAGCCAGAGGATCGGGACGTCGCGCACGTACAGCACCGCGGGCCGCGCCACCATCACGTTCTTGTTGAGCCACTTCACCTCGCCGGCGGCGAAGTGATACCCGGGGACCGGGCGCTCATCCGAGGTGATGTTGCTGCGGGCGCCGTACATCCGCGTCGAGGCCGAGTCCACCGCGAGGTTCCCCCGCATGATCCACGTGGCGCCGCCCTGCTGGAAGTCGGTGAGCGCCTGGGTGACCGTGCCGCGGCGGATGCAGGTGTCATAGCGCATCCCTTCCCCGACGAGCACGGTGGGTGGGGAGCTCTGGGAGCCCTGGTCGAAGAGCCGCGGGTTCCCGGTCGCGTCGAGCCGGCAGCTGGCTTCACGATAGTGGATGGAATCCGCCTCGAGCTTGGTCCCGTCGCGATCCACGAACGCTTCTCCCACGAGCACGATCGTCTGGCTGTCGCCCAGCACCAGCAGCGTATCGGAGACGTAGTGGGTGATGCGGAATCCCACGTACTTGAGCAGCGAGTCCATCACCGGGTCGGGCGCCGGGAAACTGCGCGTGGGACCGGTCGGCAGGCCGAGGAGCCGGGCCGCCGTCGTATCGAGGGGGCGACCGGTGATCGTTGTGGAGTCCGGACGGCGGGTGGTATCGGGCCGGACCGGCTGCTGCGCCGAGAGCCCGCGGCCGGGCCAGGCGAGCGCCGTAATGAGGAGGGCGACCGAAGCCCCGGCCCGGATCGCCTCCCGCGTCTTCCGGCGCACCACGACCCACGCGCACCAGATGCTCACCTCGTACAGCAGGAGCAGCGGGACCATCATCATCAGCATCGACAGCGCGTCGGGCGGCGTGAGAAACGCCGCGAGCGCCGCGGCGACCAGCAAGGCGTAGCGGCGGTTGCGCCGCAGGCCGGCCGGCGTCACGAGGCCGAGGGAAGTGAGGATGATGATGACGAGCGGCAGCTCGGTGACCGCACCGAAGGCAAGGATGATCTGGGCCGCGAAGCCGAAGTAGCGGTCGGCCGTAATGATCGGCTGCAACGCCTGGTTCTGAAAACCGAGGAGCACCGCCAGGGCACGCGGCAGGACCAGGAAGTACCCTCCCGCTGCACCCGCGATGAACAGGAACATCCCGCTCACGAGGGCCGGGACGACGATGCGCCGCTCGCGCTCGTACAGGGCGGGAGCGAGGAACGCCCACACCTGGTAGAGGACGTAGGGCGAGGTCACGACCAGGCCAACGATGAACGCGAACTTCAACGTGATGAAGAATGGATCGGTGGGGCTCGTGTAGTTGAGCTTCCCCCCCGGCAGGTGTGGCGCGATCGGTCGCATCAACAATCCGATGACGTCGATCCGCTCGACCACGATCCAGCCGAGCACCGTCCCCAGCACCACCGCGACGAGGGTCTTCAGCAGACGCCAGCGCAGCTCCTCGAGGTGATCGAGGAACGGCATTTCGCCGCGGGGAGAGACGTCAGCCACGGGAGGTGGGGCTAGCGCCCCAGGGATTGCAGCTTGTCGCGCGCGAGGTTGGCCTCGTCCGATCGGGGATAGCCGGCCAGCACGCGCGCGTAATAAGTGCGCGCGGCCGCCTTGTCATTCCGCTGTTCGGCGAGGAGGCCCAGCTTATACAGCGCCGATGGCGCCCGCGGCGAGTTGGGATAGCGCTTCACCACGTCCTGGTACACCGCGGCGGCCGAGTCGGGATTCTCGGCGGCAAACGATTCGCCCACATAGTAGAGGGCGTCCGGGGCATGCTCGTCGTCGGCGTACAGACGGAGGAATTCCCGGAACCCGAGCCGTGCGGTCGTGAAGCTCCCCCGCCGGTACTGCTGCAGCGTCAAGTCGTACATCTGGTCGGGACCGGGGCCGGTCGTGGGCGCGGGGGCCGACGGCGCCGGCGCCGCGCCTGCCGCCCCGGTGGTATCGACCGGCACCGGTGCGGGTGCCGGGGCCGGATTCGACAAGCGGCTGCGCAGCTCGGACAGCCGCTGCTGGCTTTGTCCGGTCACCTCCTGCAACGAGCCCAGCTGCTGCTGCACCGCCTGCAAATCGCTCCGGATGTCGCCGCGGATCTGCACCAGCGCATTCTGCTCGGCGGACAGCGTCGCCTGGACGGCGGCCAGCACCCGCGCGAGCGAGTCCCGCTCGACCCGGCGGGCGCTGTCGGCGTGCGACAACTCGCTCCGCAGCGCCTCGACCTGAAGCTCGACCTTCCGGACGTCACCCCGCAGGGCGCATCCGGCCAGGAGCCCCAGGCCGAGGAGCCACGG
>JBGPHP010000052.1:0-16379 GCA_041484445.1 Gemmatimonadota bacterium | reverse complement strand
CGCTGTACTTCCCGTAGACCACGCGGTCCCCCACCTTCAGCTCCATCGGGACCTTCTCGCCCTTTTCCGTGCGGCCGGGGCCGACGGCGATCACCTCACCCTGAATCGGCTTCTCCTTCGCCGTGTCGGGGATGTAGAGCCCGCCCTTCATCTGCTCCGTCTCCTCCATCGGCCTGATCGCCACGCGATCGGCCAGCGGGAAGACCTTCAGCTTCGTCTTCGTCGCAGTAGCCATAAGCGCTCCGCCTCCACCTGAAGTAGAACAGCGTAAGTCATTGTAAAGTATGAATGTTAGCACTCTACTGCATTGAGTGCCAATAGCGGTCGCGGGGCAATCTCTCCTCGCCTCGGACCGATGTCAAGGGGTGGGCTTGAGACCCAGCGAATCGAGCAGCGCGGCCGCCCGGGCGTGCACCGAGCCCGGGAGCCCGGCGAGCACCACCACCCCGGTACCGATCACGACGCCGGTGCGGGTATCGGCCAGCTGGACGTGCAGCACAGCGCCCAGGGAGTCCCCGGGATCGCGGAAGAGAAAGTGAATCACGGCCGCCGTCGGACCCCCGCCACCCCGCAACCGGGGCACCACCTCGAGGCCCCGTTGCCGCAGCGCGGCCCCCAGCGCCGCGCTGAGGGAATCGGACCCGACGACAAAGTAGCGGTAGCTGTGCAGCCCCGATGGCATGTGGTAGCGGGGCGCAGCGCAGGCGACCAGGGCCGCGGAGTGTCCCAGCAGCACCACCCGGCGCACCGAGCGTATCACGGGAGCAACCGTCGCACTCCCACCCACCGGGGAATCCAATACGCCCCATCGGGGTCCCGCGAATCGAGCCGGGACAATTTCACGCCGGAGGACGAGCTGTGGATGAACTTGCCGTCCCCGACGTACATCCCGACGTGGGTCACGGCACCGCCCCGTTGGGCCGCGAAAGCGAGGATGTCGCCCGCGCGCAGTGAATCGAGGTCCACGGGGACCGGTGTTCCGGCTTCGGACTGAGCACGGCTGGTGCGCGGCAGCCGGATCCCGTGACGGGCGTAGGCGTATTGCACCAGGCCGGAGCAGTCGAAGCCGTTCTCCGCCGTTCCGCCCCATTGATACGGGCTGCCCAGCACGTCCAGCGCCGTCTGCACGACGTCGGCGGCGCGGCCGACGATCATCAGCGGCGGCTCCGGGGGTCCCGGCGGCGGTGCGGACGCCGTCGTACCGGCGGCGGCATGCCGAGGCGGACGCTGCGCCCCCCTCGCCAGCGCGAACGAGATGCCGAGCAGCGTCCCCCACCCCTTGTGAGGCGTGCCCGGGTTCCAGAAGCCGTGCGGGCCACGGTCGATCACGCGGTAGCGCTCTTCCACGCTCAGGCCGACGAACTGGAACGGCCGCCACTCGACACCGGCCCCGGCGGCCCACAGCGCCGCCAGTCCCTGCCCGGATGTGTCGGATGCCATGCCGAGCGCACCGCCCAACACCGCGTACGGCGTCAACGTGCCGCGCGCCCGCGGCGATCCCACCTCGTAACCGACCCCGTAGAATCCTCTGCCGCCGTCCCCGTTCTCGACCAGCACATTGAGCGTCGGCCCGTGTCGCAGCCACGACCCGAGCGGCCGGTCGAGTCGCGCTTCGTAGGTCGTGACGCCCCCCCCCACCCCGGTGAACCGGCGCCCGTACAGCAGACCGATCTCACGCTGGGCCGCGAGCGGAGCGCCGCAGCACACGGCGCCCAGGCCGGCGATCAGTGCGCGCTCAGTGAGCCGCATCGGGCGGGGATGCCGCGGAGGAACGCGCGGCCATGTGATGAGCCAGCAAGTGCGGCACGCGCCTCATAAAACGCACCCAGGCCCACAGCGTCACGAAGCCGAACAGCGCCGCTCCGAGCACGGCCGGCGCCAGCATCGTCAACGGCCGGGTGGATCGCACCGCGACGTGCGCACCGGCCCAGAGGCCGAAAAACGAGGCTCCCCAGGCCCACAGCGGCGTGAGGAGCCAACCGACGACGACGAGCGCGTGCGCCAGCCAGCGGGGCAACCCCGCAGCGCTCACGCGCTACGCCTTCCGCGCATTGGCGAAGAGGGCCAGCGCCGCGAGGATCACCGTATAGGCGGCGCCGGCCTGGGCGGAGAGCGGCGCCGGGCACCCCAGCAGCTTGCTGGCGACCGTCGCCACCACGGCGCCGACGACGACGGGCATGGCGAGCTGCAGCATCGAGACTTCGCCGCGGGCGCTGCGCGCCGCGGTGAGCATCCCGCCCATCCACGCGAGGAACGTTCCGAGCATCCACCAGATCGGCAGGTACCACCACGAGCTGCCGCCCCCGATCGCGTCCCACGTCCAGGGATAGGCCTTGAACGGCCGCAGCAGCACGATGTCGATCGCCATGAACACGACCGTGCCCCATAGCCCGATCGCCGCCGCCCCCGCGATTCCCTCGGCGGTCCGGGCGACGGCCCGTTGACCCGGCAGCAGGCTCACCGCCACCCCCGCCGCGAGCACGAGGATGCTCTCCAGCAGATCACGCGTGAGACCGTGCGGGACGATGCGGGAGATCGCGATGAACGCCACGACGCTGACACCGGTGACGGCCCCGACCACGGTGCCGCTCGCGAGGACGTTGCGGAACTCGGAGCGGTCGGTGGTCGCCACGGCGCTGCTGGTCATAGGTTGGCTCTTTCCGGTATCCGGTTGATGGCGCCTAATTTAGCGCCCCCGCCCTACCAGCCAAGGCCCAACGCCTCCGCCGCCAGCCGGAGGCCGACGAGCGTCAAGTCGGGCTGAACTGTCTCGATTTCCTGGGTGAGCGGGGCCACGAGCGGGGCGAGCCCGCCGGTCGCGACTACGAAGGGACGGGCCCCGCCGGGCGCGGGCCACTCATCCCGGATGCGCCGGATGAGGCCGTCCACGGCGTCCGCCGTCCCCCACAGGACGCCCGAGCGGATGCAGTCCTCGGTGCGCCGCCCGATGACGCGCTCCGGCGGCGTGAGCTCCGTCGCCGGCAGCTTGGCGGTCCTCCGCACCAGCTCGTCGGAGGCGGTCCGGATGCCGGGCATGATCACCCCCCCGATGAAGCGGCCATCGGCCGTGATGCAATCGAACGTGGTCGCGGTCCCGAAATCCACCACGATCGTGTCGCGCTCGAACAGGCGCATCGCGGCGAGCGTATTGACGACGCGGTCGGCGCCCACCGTGAGCGGCTCATCGACGTCGAGCGAGATCGGCAGTTGGGATCGCGCGTCCACCAGCACCGGCGTCACGCCCGTGACGGCGGTGACCGCTTCGCACACGCCCTGGGTGACGAGCGGGGCCACCGACGCGACCACGGCGGCGCGCACACCCGAAGGCGAATGACCGGCGTTCGTGAGGTAGGCGGAGAGGAGCGCGGCCCACTCGTCCGGCGTGCGGGCCGTGGTTGTCGTGAGCCGCCAATGACCCACCAGGCGATCGACCTGGAACAGACCGACCGTCGTCTCGGTGTTGCCGATGTCGAGCGCGAGGAGCACGCTGGAAACTTAGACGGGCTCAGGCGGTTTCGACATGACCTTCCCGCACCGCGGTCGTCCCGCCCGGTCGTTCCACCAGCAACGCGCCGTCCGCCAGGACGCCGGCCGCCCGGCCCGCCACTGGACCGCGCAGCGCACGATCCCGCAGCCAATCGCGCGCGGCGAACGCGGCGACCTCACGCTCGGTGAGCCGCTCGGCGGAGATCCCCAGCTGCGTGAGGGGGGGCACCAGCCGGTCCAGTACGTCGAGTCGACGCACGCCGGGCAACACCTCCGCGAGGGCGATCGCGCGATCGTGGAGAGCGGGCGGTACCGGGTTCACGACGTTGATCCCGATCCCCACCGCGAGCCACTGTAGCGTGTCGCCCTGCCAGCGTCCTTCACACAGCACACCGGCGAGCTTGCGATCGTGGAGCAGCACGTCGTTGGGCCACTTGAGCCGGGCCTCTGGCGCTCCCAGCAGATCGTCGACGACATCGGCGACCACCAACCCCGCGCGGATGGAAACGATGCCCAGCGCCGCCGTTTGTGGGCGCAAGAGGAGCGCCAGCCAGATCCCTCCGGCGGGCGAGTGCCAGGTCCGCCCCGCGCGACCGCGTCCGGCCGTCTGGGATTCGGCCAGCACGACGGCACCCCCCGGGGCCCCATCCTGGCCCAGGCTGTGAACCGCGTCGAGCGTCGAGCCGACCTCGAGCGCCACGAGACAAGAAGGGACTCCCCAGCGCCGCACGAGAGCGGCACCGGGCAGACCATCAAAGGTCACGCCCGTCACACGATGCTTCCGAGCACGAGCGCCACGAGCCCCACCACCATTGCGCCCTTGAGCAGCCGGCTGGCCTGGACAAACCGCTCGCGCCGCAGCCCGACCCCCGCAACCAGCACGAGCAGCTGTGCCGCCACGGCCACGGCGAAGTACACCCCGGCGTATCGCGCCGCGAGCGGCAACACCACCGACAGCGGCACAAAGGCGATACAGCACCACCAGGCCACCCGGGCAGCCTCGCGCCGCCCCAGTCGGACCGGCAGCGTGCGACGCCCCACGGCCCGGTCGCCGGGCTCGTCCTGAAGATCCTTCGCCAGCTCTCGCCCGAGATGGATCCACGCCGCGAGCACCCACGGCACGAGGCCCGCCCGCACCCGTCCCACGGCCAACGCTCCGTAGAACAACGGCAGCCCGCCGATCGCCGCCACCGCGAGATTGCCCGGAAGACCGTGGCGCTTGAGCCAGGGGGAATACCCCAGCATGACGACGAGCGCGATCGCACCAATCAACACCTGCCGCCCCGAGACGAGCGCGGCGGCGCCCAATCCCACCAGGGCTCCCAGCCACACCACCAGATGCGCCGTCTCGGGACGGATCCGTCCCGCGGCGAGCGGGCGTTCGGCGGCGGGACGGTTCACGCGATCGGCGGGGATGTCGGCGAGATCGTTGGCCGCGTTTCCCGCTGCGCCGAGGCCGATGGCCGAGAGAGCGGCGAACGCGAGCAGTTTGGGCAGGGCGAGCGTGCCGAGCGCGATCCACCCGCCGGCCACGACGCCGGCTGCTGCGATTGCCAAATTGTGGGCCCGCGTGAGACGCCAGAGATCAGTCACGCAGGGCGTCCTCGTACAGCCGCTCGTACTGCGGCACGATCCGCTCGGCCGAGAAGTCTCCGGCGCGCGCCACCGCGGCGCGTTGCATCTCCTCGTGGCGAGAGGTGTCCTTGAGGATGTCGATGGCGCGCTCGGTCATCGCCGCCACGTCCCCCACCGGAGCGAGAAATCCCGACACGCCGTCCTCCACCACCTCCGGGAGCCCGCCGACCCGGCTCGCGATCACCGGTACGCCGCAGGCCATCGCCTCCAACGCGGCCAGCCCGAACGACTCCGTTTCCGAGGGGAGCAGGAACAGGTCCGCGCCGCGCAACACGTCGGCGACGTCGTCCACACGCCCCATGAAGCGGACGTCTTTCTTCACGCCGAGTTTAACGGCTTCCCGCTGGGCGACATCGTGATCGGGCCCGTCGCCCACGAGCACGAGCGTGGCCTTCATCGTCTTGCGGACCGCGGCGAACACCCGCACCACGTCCACCACCCGCTTCACCGGACGGAAATTCGAAACGTGCATGAGGATGCGGTGGTCCACGGGACCGAGTCGGCACCGCGCCGCCGCGCTGGCCGGCGGGAAGTATTCGGCACGGTTGATGAAGTTCGGGATCACCACGATCTCGCAGCTGTCGCAGCCGAAGAACCGGTGCGTCTCCTCCCGCAGGAATTCCGACACGGCGGTGACGCGGTCCGAATGCTCTATCGAGAACTTGGTGAGGCTGAAGTAGGACGGATCCTTGCCCACGAGGGTGATGTCGGTGCCGTGCAGCGTCGTCACGACTTTGAGATCCCGCTCGTCGGCCAGCATCTGCTTCGCCAGCCACGCCGTCGCCGCGTGGGGGATCGCGTAGTGCACGTGCATCACCTGCAGCTCTTCCTGGAGCGCCACCTCGTGCTGCTTCACCGCGAGCGCGAAGGCGTATTGCGACTGCTCGAACAACGGGTAGTCGGCGGGCACCACTTCGTGGAACGTGACCCGTTCCATGAGACCGCGCAGCCGGAACGGACTCGCGTAGGAAATGAAGTGCACCTCGTGGCCGCGCCGCGCGAGCTCGAGCCCGAGCTCCGTCGCGACGGCACCCGAGCCGCCGTAGGTGGGATAGAGGGTGATGCCGATCTTCATCGGCTATCGGCTATCGGGCCGAAACGACGCGCCAACGATCCACGACCTCTCCCGCGAGATCTGCGGAGCTTCTCGTGGCATCCAGAGTCCAGACCTCCTCCGGCTGATGGCCGATAGCCGATGGCTGATAGCGCAGCTGGTTTCTAAACCACGTCTCCTGCCGCTTGGCGTACTGCCGTGTCGCCCGCACGATCGCGTCCCGCAGACCCTCGGGGTCGAGCCGCCCGGTGAGCATTGCGACGGTTTCCCGGTATCCCACGCCGTCCAGGCCCGGGGCGCCGGGGGCCGTGCCGCGGGCCAGCTCCGCGCGCACTTCGTCCACCATCCCGGCCGCGAGCATCGCGTCCACGCGCTCCGCGATCCGGCGCCGCAGCACCTCGCGCGGCAGCGTCAGGACAATGTACCACGGCCGCATGACCCCGGTCGCCCGGGCCATCCGCTGCCACAGCGAGAGCGACCGCCCGGTGAGCAGTGCTACCTCGATCACCCGTGCCGCGCGCTGCCGGCCGCCCCCCGTGAATTGCACATCCAGCCGCGACGCCCAGCGCGCGGCATCGGAGCCCGCGAGCGCGCCCGCCCAGGCGCGCAGGCGCTCGCGCCGCGCCGGGTCGAGCGGCGGCTCCTGAAACAACCCATCGGCCAGCGCGCGCACGTAGAAGCCGGTGCCGCCCACCACCGCCGGCAGCCGCCCCGCGGCGCGGGCCTCGGTAAGCCACGCCGTGGCGTCACGCGCGAATTGGCCGGCGCTGTAGCGCACACCGGGATCGACCAGGTCGAGGCCGCGGTGCGCGACGCGCGCCAGCAGCGCGGCATCCGGCTTGGCCGTGCCGATGTCGAGTCGACGGTACACCTGGCGCCCATCGGCGGAAATGACGGTGAGCGGCAAGCGCTCGGCCAGCGCCGCCGCCAGAGCGGTCTTCCCACTCGCCGTGGGCCCGACAAGGACCGGGGTGAGGGGGCGGACGGGCGGTTGGGCGGTCGGGCGGTCAGAAGACTCGTGCGCCCGGCCGCCTGACCGCCCGACCGCCCCTCGAGTCACCTCCCGAACCTCCGCTCGAGCTCACCCTTCGGCAGCTGGACGATGGTCGGCCGGCCGTGCACGTCGTGCGCCGGCAACGTCGCGGCGAGGAGCCGGCGCACCAGCTCGCGGGCTTCGTCGGGATCGAGGTGATGACCCGCCTTGATCGCCGCCCGGCAGGCGAAGCTAGCCGCGAATCGCTCCAGCCGGTTCGCCCAGCCGCCGAAGCGCCCACCCGCGAGGTCGCTCACCAGCTCCTGGAGGCAGCGGGCCGCCTCGAAGCGCGGATGCGGGTTGGGCGCCGTGTGGGCGACGACCGTGCGTCCGGAGAACGGCTCCAGCTCGTAGCCGACGCGCTGCAACAGCTCACGATGGGCGTCAATCGCCTCGAGCTCCGGGCCGGTGAATTCGAGCGTGAGCGGGAGCAGCAGACGCTGCGCCGGCGCCCCGTCGCCCGCGAGCTGATGCATCACGGCCTCATAGAGGACGCGCTCGTGCGCCGAGTGCTGATCCACGATCGCGACGCCTTCCTCAGTCTGAAACAGCAGATAGGTGTCGAACACCTGCAGCAGCTCCGGCCCGCGCGCGCGGCCGCTCATCGCTTCGGGCGAGAAGAGCTCCGTCGGCAACCCGGCGGGAATCGCTCCGGTGCCATCCCAGGCAGCCGCCTCGAGCAGCGGACCTCCTCCCCCGCCCACCGCCGCGCCGAGCGGGGCCGCCGCCTCGAGCGGCGCAAGCGCCGCTCGCACCGCTTCCTCCACGACCTGCTCCAGCTGCATCCGGTCCCGGAACCGCACCTCGGCCTTGGCGGGGTGGACGTTGACGTCCACGGCGTCGCCCGGCAGATCGAGGAACAGGATGAGCGTCGGACGGTCCCCCGGGGCGATGGCCGAGCGGTATCCGGCTTCGGCCGCCCGCAGCATGAACGGATCCCGCACGGGCCGTCCCCGCACGAAGACGAATCCCTTGCGACCCGCGGGACGGGCTTGGGAGGGTCGCTGGGCGAAGCCCGTGACCTCGAGCGCCCCCCGGCGATGCGCCACCGGGAGCAGCGTATCGGCGAGCTCGCGGCCCCACAGCGCGTGAATCCGGTCGATGGGGCGCGTCGCCGGGGCCGTGTCGAGCAAGGAGCGACCGTCACTCGTCAGGGCGAAGGCGACGTCGGGACGGGCGAGCGCGAACAGCGCCATGATCTCTCCCGTCGCCCTGGTCTCCGCGGCGGGAGCGCGCAGGAACTTGCGACGGGCCGGCGTATTGAAGAAGAGCCCCCGCACCGTCACCGTGGTGCCCCGCTGACGGACCGCCGGCTCCTCGCGCTCCACCGTTCCGCCGCCCACGGCGAGCCGGACGCCCGGGCCGGTGCCGTCCGCCGTCTCCAGCTCGAAGCGCGACACCGAAGCGATCGCCGGCAGGGCCTCGCCGCGGAATCCGAAGGAGCCCACGCCGATCAGATCCGCCGCGCTCGTGATCTTGCTCGTGGCGTGACGCTGGAGCGCCAACCGCGCGTCCGCGGGAGACATGCCGGAGCCGTCGTCGGAGACGCGGATGAGGGAGCGGCCGCCGTCTTCCAGCTCTACGCGCACGGTGCGCGCGCCCGCGTCGAGGGCGTTCTCGACCAGCTCCTTGACGACGGAGGCGGGCCGCTCCACCACCTCCCCGGCCGCGATCTGGTCGGCGACGTGCGCCGCCAGGACGGCGATCCGCCCGCTCACGGGCGGGCCACCTGACCGGCCAATACCCAGCCGTTGACGCCATCCGGCCGCCGGATGCGGAGCCATTGCCCGCCATTGAAGTCGTCTTCCACGATCACCGCCACACCCGGTGCCAGCACGATGCTCGCACTCGCCGTCCCGTAAGGCGCCGCCCGCACGGGCGTCGCTGGACTCACGATCACCGCCACGGGGCGAGCGCGCCGGTGCCGCTCCACCTGGCCGCCTGCCGCAGCGGCGATCGCAACGACGCCGAACACGGCCGCCACCGCCCGTCGGTGCGTCAGGAGCAGGACGCCCCAGCAAGCGATCCAGAACGCCGCCGCCACGAGGGCGAACTCGCCCGGCGTGACCGGCCCGACGGCCAGCAGATCCTCCGTCACGCCGTCGGCCGGCGGCAGGAGAGCCCAGGCGTGACGGATCACCCTGTTACGCGGCGCGAGACGCAGCGCCATGACCCACGCGGCCACCGCCTTCCCGTCCGTGCCGCTGCGATACAAGGTCGCGCCCAGATCGTACCAGTGCGCGGCATTGAGGGTGTCGGCCGCCGCGCGGGCGGCGAACGAATCGGCGGCCGCGCGTAGCGCTCCCGCCTGGTACAGCGCCTCGGCACTGGTGCCCTGTGCCCGGGCGGATGTGAGGCCGGTGGCGAGGAGCACGAAGACGCCGATAGCAGGCCCGAGCCCGCTCGTGCGGCTGCCGCGCCCGGCGCGTCCCTGAGGCTCGAGCGCCTGCAGTACCTGCGCCAGCTCGGTCCCGAGCTTCGACAGGTCGTCCCCGCCACGCGGTCCATAGCGCGCGGCGCGCAGTCGGTCCCGCACCCGGACGACCCGCGCAGCGACGCTCCGGTCCACACCCGCGGCCTGCAATGCGCGGGCGAGGCGCACGCCTTCGCGCGTCGCCGCATCCGCGACATGCGCGGTGAGCCGCTTCACGAACTCGCGCTCGAGACCTCCCAGCGGGGTCCCTTCGATCGGCAGCGCCGACTGGAGCGGAACGGGTGCGCGGCGCCGGTTGCGCCACAGCACGAGGAGCGGCGGCAGGAGGAGCACCGCCAACCAGCCACCCAGCCCGAGCGCACCCGTGACCTGGTCCGCCCAGGGGCGACTGCCGGGTTCGAGCAGCGGCGGCGCCGCGCGGGCTGCACCGGACTCACTGTCCGGAACGGCGACGATCGAGCGCGCGGCGACCTCCACCACTTTGTACTGCCCGGTTCCCCTGTCGAAATAGGGATAGCGGATGGTGGGCAGCAGGAACGACCCGGCCGAATCCGGGACGGCCATGTAGCGGAATGTCTTCGTCCCGGCCACCCGTCCGTTGGACGAGATGATCCGTACCGTGGTCTCTTCGGGATACGTCCGGAATCCCGGCGGCAGGTGCAGCGCCGGAGGCGGCCAGAGGGACACATTGCCCGTCCCGCGCAACGTGGCCGCCACCTCGACCGGCTCGCCGACGCGGACGTCGCTCGGCGTCACCGCGATATCCAGCTGCAGATCATCGGCGACGACCCCCTGATCGTCGGCGGGACGTCCCGGCGCCGGCAGCGGGAGCACCGTGAAGGGCACCGAATCGGTGCCCAGCGAGTAGCGCTCCTCGGTGCTGAAGAAGGAGAAGTTCATGGGGACGGCGTAGTCCACCGTGCCCGGCGGCACGACGAGGCGGCCCGTGCTGAGCGGGAAGAGCACCTGGTGGACGGCGTAGAGGTCCATCCAGCGGCCATGGACCTGGCGGGACAGCACCACGCCGGTCGGCGCCGAGGGCGGGTAGGCCCACACGTCCTCCGGCGTCTGGAGCGTGAGCAGCGGGGGCCGCCGGAGGCGCTCGCGCAGGTCTCTGGGGAACCATGCGGCGAGGAGCAGATCGAGCTGCTCCCCGATCCGTACCGGTTTGTCGGGCAGCACGATCGACAGCGAAACCTGATCGCCCCGCGGCGGCGCGGCCGCGCCGGCCAGGAGGGCTCGAGCCACGGGGCTGAGCGAGGTCGCGGGAAACGCCGCGGCGCTGTCCACGATGACGGTCAGCGGCTCGGTCGCCGCCACCTGGTCACCCACCCGCACGCGCACCGGTCCGATGACGAGGCGGCCGGCGCGGTCCGCCTGCAGCGTCATCGCCCGGACCGCCGTGCGCGTCATCCCTTCCGGACCCGCCAGCGACACCTCGGCCGCTTCCCGCGTGCCCAAGACGGAGAAACCGGCGAGCGAGGGCAGCTCGAAGCGCGGCGCCTCGGCGCTCGCGACGCGTACCTGCACGGTGAGGGTGACCTGGTCGCCCACGCTCATGCGCGCGCGATCGACCGAAGCGGTCACGTCGAGCGTCCTCCCCTGCAGCAGCAGGAGGACGGCGCAGACGCGCACCATCACCAGTCCTTGACGCCCGGCTCGGACGCGCGGCGCACCCGGCCCATGCGGTCGCGGCGGGTGCGCAGCTCCTCCTGCCCGATGGAGCGGAGAATCTCGTCCGCCTGCGCCTGACTCATGCCACCCGAAGCGCTCGGCGGTGGCGGCTGGCTGCCGCTCTGCGAGGCGCTGCCCCCGGCGCCGCTCAAGGGCGGCGGTTGCCCGGCGCCGCCACCCTGCGTGCGACGGCGCTGCGCGAGCTCCAGGTTCCATTTCGCCCCGGGGTGATGGGGCCGCAGCAGCAGGGCCTCCCGGTACGCACGCTCGGCTTCGCCCAGATGCGCATCGCGGTGCACGGTGTCCAGCTGCGCGGCACGCAATGCGAGTAGTCCTTCGTTGTAGAGCGAGCGGAACCGCACTTCGGGATCGAGCGAGGCCGCCGCGTGCGCCAGGGCGCTGCGAGCGGTGACGAAGTCGCCGGCCGCGATCGCCGCGGTGCCGGCGTTGTACCAGGCCGTGTCGTCGCCGCGCGCCGCCAGCTCGGCCAGGTAGGCGTCGCGCGCCTGGGCCGAGTCGCCGCGATCCCAGGCCCGCTCCGCCGGCGAGCGGCGATGCACCGGGGTCTGCGCACCCGCTTCCCGCACTCCCGCGCCGCCCAGGGCGAGACAGATGCCCACGAGCGCGGCGGTGCGCCGCGTCAGTCCCTGGGTGAACAGCACCGCGATCGCCGCGAGCAGCGGGATCCACCCGCGCGGGCGGCCGGATTGCGTGCTGGTTTCCGTGGCGCGGCCGCGCTTGTAGGAGGCCACCAGGTCGCGCACCGCGCCGGCCTGATCGGGCAGCGCCGCGTCCACAATGGTACCGCGGGCGGCATCGGCGACGGTGATGAGGACGTCGTCGTGCCGTTGGGTCTCGATCACCCGGCCGGCCCCGTCGACCTGATAACCCTGCAGCACCCCCTGGTCGTCGCGCTGCGGGATGCGGGCGGGATCGCGCCCCCCTTCCGTGACGAACACCAGGTGGACGCCCAAGTCTCCGAGGCGCTGGGCCGCCGCGATCACCGGCGCCAACGAGTCGTGCGCTTCGCCGTCGGTGAAGACGACGAGCACGCGATCCGCCGCCTGCGATTCGGTGGTGAGGAGCTCGCCTCCCATTTCGAGCGCCGGCGCGAGCGACGTCCCGCCTTCCGACGCGACATCGGGGTCGAGCGCATCGAGGTAGAGGGTGAGCGCGGAGCCGTCCACCGACAACGGCGACAGGATGTAGCTCGCGCCGGCGAACGCGACCAGGCCGAGCCGGTCGCCGTCCAGGTCCTGGGTGAGCCGCCGCGCTTCGCGCAGCGCGCGCGCCAGACGGCTCGTCCCGCCTGCGTCTTCGGCGAGCATCGAGCGCGAGATGTCGACCGCCATGACGAGATTCAGCCCGCGCGTCTCCGCCTCGAGCCGCTCCACGCCCCAGCGCGGGCCGGCGAGCGCCACCGCGGCGAGAAACGCCGCGATCGAGACCGCGGTCGGACCGAACCGGCCGCCCGTCCGCGCCAGGCGTGCCGTCTCGGACGACCAGCGTGCCGCGCGCGACAGGCGCACCCGGCGTGCCCAGGTGGCCGCGAACCAGATCGTGACGCCGATCACGGGGGCCAGGGCGAGGACCGCCGGCGTATCGAACGCGATCACGGTACGCGCACCACGATGGTGGCGGAGAGCGCCAGCTCCGCCGCGAGCGCCAGCAGGCCGATCGCCAGCGGCCAGCGCAGCGCCTCGTCGAAGCGGCGGTAGATCACGTGCTGCACGGTGGTCTTTTCCAGCCGGTTGATCTCGGAGAAGATGTGGCGCAGCGACTCGCTGTCGGTCGCCCGGAAGTACCGGCCCCCGGTCATCGTCGCGACTTCGGTGAGCAACGGCTCGTCGATCTCCACCGGCAGCATCTGATAGCGCAGCCCCTGCCCGCTCTGTCCGGTGGGCACCGGCGCCTCGCCCTGAGTCCCCACGCCGATGGTGTAGATCCGGATCCCGAACGCCGCGGCGGCGCGGGCGGCCGTGCGCGGATCGACCGTGCCGCGGTTGTTCACGCCGTCGGTAAGCAGGATGATGACCCGGCTCTTCCCCGGCGCGCGCCGCAGCCGGTTCGCCGCAGTGGCGATCCCGGTGCCGATGGCCGTGCCGTCTTCCAGCGTGCCGATGTGCAGATCCTGGAGCGCCGTTTCGACCACCGCATGGTCGTTGGTGATGGGGACCTGCGTCAGCGCCTGTCCGGCGAAGGCGACGAGACCAATGCGGTCGGAGGTGCGGGCCCGCACGAAGTCGATGGCGGTCTGCTTCGCGACATCGAGCCGGTTGGCGGGTGTGAAGTCCTCGGCCAGCATGCTGCTCGAGAGATCCACCGCGAGCACGATCGAAATCCCCTCGCTGCGCACCTCCGCCTTCGCCGCCCCGATCCGCGGACCGGCCGCAGCCACGACCCAGCCGGCCAGGCAGAGACTGCGCAACACCACCGGGACGCGGGCGAGCCAGCGCCGCTGCACGATGGCCGCCGCCGGCCGGGCGTCCGACAGCGTCGTGCCAGTCAGGCGACCGAGCCGCCGGGTGCGCAGCCACCACCACACCGGCAGCGCCAGCAGCAGGAAGAGCAGCCACGGCCGCGTGAAGCTCATCGGGCGAGCCGCTCGACCAGAGTATCGGCGAGCTGCGCCAGGGACGCCACGTCGATCGCGGGGGTGGCCGCGTATTCCACCTGATCGAGCGCGCCCAGCACGGTGCCCAGCTCAGCCACCGGCGCCTGCGGGCGGTGACCGCCAACCACCGCGAGGCATTCATTCGTGGACAGTCCAAGGTGCGCCTCCGGCACGATGCGGGCGAGCGCGGCGCGCAGCCGCCCCGAGGCGCGCGCGGCGACCGCCTTGGCTTCGCCGGCTTCGAGCCACCGCCGGTCGGGCACGACCGCCGCGGTGGTGGCGAACTCGGGGCTCGGCAGCGGCCGTGGCGGCCGGCGGCGCCACCAGATCCCGCCCGCCAGGGCAGCTCCGGTGAGCAGGACCGCGAGCAGCGGCAGCCGCGGATCGCGATCATCGGAGCGCAACGGCGTGAGCGCGGGTCGCGGGACGGGCGCCGTCACGCTGTCGGGAATGACGCTGTTCAACACGAAGCTGGCCGTCCCGCCCGGGACCGAGTCGGCCTGGGCCTCGGGCCCGAGCCGCCAGACGGGCGGGAGCGTCACGGCGTGCGTCCCGGGCGCCCACGCCGCCACCGGATAGCGCACGACCCAATCGCCGCCGCGGCGCGTCACGATCGCGTCGGCCAGCGCCTCCACGTCGTCACTCGACTGCAGCCGGCCCGGCCGCACCCGCCACCCGGCCGGCAGCGTGAAGCGTCGCTCGAGCCAGACGGTGTCGCCGACGCTGGGGCGGGACGGCGCGGCCGTCCACGTCGCCGGCGCCGGCGTGCCCTGAGACCAGAAGGCGACGATCGCCCCGGCAACCCGGAGGGCGCTCATGCTCACCGTTTGAGACGGCGCGCCCGGGAATGAAACGCCTTGCGCAGTGCGACGCCGTAGGGGACGTCGGTCCGCAGCGGGACGCGGGCGACGCCGGCCTGCTGCAGCTTGCGGCTCCGCTCGGTGAGCAGCCGCTCGGCCGCAATGCGGAGCCGCGCGCGCGTCGCCGCGTGGCCGGTATCGAGCAGCAGGCGCTGTCCCGTTTCGGCATCGGAGAAATCCACCCACCCGGCGTCGGGAAAGGCGACTTCGCGCGGGTCGTCGATCGTGATCGCCACGAGGTCGTTGTGCTGGGCCAGCCGCGCCAGCGGATCCTCCCACCCTTCGGCGCGGAAATCCGAGAGCACGACGACGATCGCGCGGTGCCGCAGCAGCTTGGCCGCGTAGCGCAGCGCCTCCGCGAGGTTGGTGCCGCGCCCGCGCGGCGCGAACGCCAGGAGATCGCGGATCACCCGCAGCGCGTGGCCCCGTCCCTTGGCCGGCCGGATCACGTATTCGACGCGGTCGGCAAACATCAACGCGCCCACCCGGTCGTTGTGCTTGGCGGCGGCGAGGGCCAGCACCGCCGCGACTTCCACGGCCAGCGCGGACTTGGACAGCGGCTGGCCGAAGCGCTGCGATCCCGACTGATCCACGATGAGGAGCAGCGTCAGCTCACGCTCCTCGGCGTAGCTCTTCACGAACGGATGGGCGAAGCGGGCCGACACGTTCCAGTCGATGGAGCGGAAGTCGTCCCCTTCCTGGTAGGCCCGCACCTCCGCGAACTCGATGCCCTGCCCGCGGAACACGGAGCGATACTCGCCCGTGAGCACCGTGTTCACGAGCACGCGGGTCCGGAGCTCGATCTCTTGAACCTGCTTCAAGACCTCGGGGGGAACCCGCCGCCGCCGCGCGCGGGTCGGGGGCGTGTCGTCGCTCCGACGCTCCCGGCGCGGCTGGACGTCCGGCTTCTTCACGGCACGCGCACCGCTTCCAGCAGCTTGGCGACGACGCGATCGGAGTCGAGATCCTCCGCTTCGGCCTCGAAGGTGAGCAGCACGCGATGCCGCAGCACATCCAACGCCATCGCCTGCACGTCCTCGGGGAGGACGTAGTTGCGCCCTCGGAGATAGGCATGGGCGCGCGCGGCCTGGGCGAGATAGATGGAAGCGCGGGGACTCGCCCCGAACGCGATCAGCGGCTTGAGCTCCGGCAGCCCCACCGCCTGCGGATCCCGTGTCCCGCGCACGACGTCCACGATGTAATCCACCACCTTCTGGTCCATGAACAGCTCGGCCACCGCGCTGCGGGCGGCCAGCAGGTCGTCGGCCTGGGCGACGCGCGCCACCTCGATCGGCCGCCCCGAGGCCATGCGCGCCACGATCTCCTTCTCCGCATCGCGGGTCGGATAGTTCACCCGCACCTTCAGCATGAAGCGGTCGAGCTGGGCTTCGGGCAGCGGGTAGGTCCCCTCCTGCTCGATCGGGTTCTGCGTCGCGAGTACGAGGAACGGCTCCCCGAGGAAGAACGTCTCGCCGCCGATGGTGACCTGCTTCTCCTGCATCGCCTCGAGCAGCGCCGATTGCACCTTCGACGGAGCGCGGTTGACTTCGTCGGCCAAGATGAAGTTGGCGAACACAGGTCCTTTGCGG
>JBGPHP010000051.1:0-16678 GCA_041484445.1 Gemmatimonadota bacterium | reverse complement strand
TGGTACCCGAACAGGTCGTCCTGCGGCCCCGGCTCGTGCGACGCGGCCAGCAAGTCGACCAGCCGCAGCACCAGAAACGCGGCCTGGCCGAACTTGCCGGGCGAGGAGTCGAACTCCTGAGCGGCACGTTCGAGAAAGACCACGTGGGGCAACCCGATCGGTGTTGGGTTCGCCTCAGGCATGCGACTACTCCGTAAAGACGGATTCACGCGACGGTGGCGACGCAACCTAACACTCCACCGCCACCGGCGTGAAGGTCGTCCGTCACACCGTCGTGTAGGGTTTGCCGGACAGTCTTCATGGAGCGTGTTCAACGCCCCACTCCCGCATCTCCTGCGTGCCGTCCGAGTCGATCAGGAAGGTGAGCGACCGGCGCCGCTTCACCACCTCCGACAGTGCGGCGAAGACCTGCGGATCAAGGACCGTGCCGACCAGCTCCCCCATGCGGCGGAGCGCCTGTTCGTGCGTCAGCTTCTCCTGGTAGGGGCGCGAAGTGCTGAGGGCGTCCCACACCTCAGCGGCGCCGATGATGCGGGCCGGGAGCGGGATCTCCTCGCCCTTCCGGCCGTCCGGGTAGCCGGTCCCATCCCAGCGCTCGTGGTGGCTGCGCACGACGTCGATGACCCCCCCCAGGTGCTGCAGCGGGGCGAGGATCTGGGAGCCGATCACCACGTGCTGCTTGATGTGCTCGTACTCTTCGGGGGTCAGCGGGCCGTGCTTATTCATTACGTCTTCGCGCGTGCCGATCTTGCCGATGTCGTGCAGCCGGCCGGCCGTCCGGATGTGCTCGATCTCGTCGTCGGGGAGCCCCAGCTGCGAGGCGATCGTGGCTCCGAGGTCGGCCACGCGCGCGGAATGCCCGCGCAGATAGGGATCCTTGGCCTCCAGGGCGTTGACGAGGACTTCCAGGGTCGCCACCGACACCCGCTCCAGATGGGCCCGCTCCTGCTGGAACTCGGCAGTGCGGCGCTCGACCTCCTCCTTGATGTGCTGATCGAGCTCCCGCTTCCCGATGAGCATCTCGCGCCGCTTCAGGGCCCGTTGGACGGTGCGGCCCAGCTCCAGGAGCTCGACCGGCTTGGTCAGGTAGTCCAGGGCTCCGCGCTGCATGCACAGCGCGGCCGTCGTCGCGTCGTTCACGGCCGTGAGCATCAGAATAGCGAGGTCAGGCGATAACTCCAGCGCCTGCGGCACGATATCGACACCGCTCATCCCGGACATCCGGATGTCGCACAGCATGAGGGCGATATTCTCGTGCGCCCGCAGCGCTTCCAGCGCCGCTTCTCCGGAAGCAGCGGTATGGACGTGAAAGTCCTGCTTGGTGAGGTAACGCGAGAGAGCGTTCCGGATCGGCTCTTCGTCGTCGACGACCAATACAGACACCGGGGGACTGGTCATTCGGGCCCTCCTTCACCAGCGCGGGGCGGAGATGCGACAATTCTACGCCATCGGCACCATGAAGGTTAGGTCCGTACGACTAGTAATAGAAGACTGTGAGCGTAACGGCACCCTGGTAGTTGCCGGCGGCCGTGTCAGCCGTATGCTGAACGCTGCCGCCGAGCCATACATACAGCGCGGGATCGCGCCCCGGCCCGAACTGACCGGAGACCCCCTGTTGCGGGTCGAACGTCGCCGCGCCCGCGGCATCCTCCACGTCCCGGCGCCAACGGGCGGCGGTAGGGGAGAACTCGATCGCGAGCGGGGCCGCGGTGGAGTCTTGCGAATTGACCAGATCGGACGGCGCCCCCACTTTCATCTGTATCATGGCGTTTGGTGTGCCGATCAGCCGCCACTCACCCGCTGCGGCGTCCGTCGGTTGCACGGTGGTCGAGGCCGCGTGGCGGTGAACCGCAAACGCGACGGGACGCAGCGCCGCGACGCTCAGTCGATCGGTGACAACGGTCGCACTCACCAGAACCACGCTCGCGTGCCCGGAGGACCGCTGTGCCGCCGCCTGCTCACTGGGAGTCAGGAGCCCCAGCACCACCAGCCAGCGGCATCCGGACAAAATGCGATGTACGTTCATGTTATCACCTGTTGGAGTCGCGGCTGCCGGGGCCGGCACGGGTGAGCCACTCCCGGGCCGCTACCTGCGACCAGTCTATGGATTCGGCCGACCTTGGGGTATCGGGGCACCCTGACGCGACCTGTCCGGCTATCCGCACAAGCGTTCGGGTGAACGCCTTGGGAAGGGGCACCACGTGATTCGGGTCGTGATGGCGGATGACCATCCCGTCGTCCGGGAGGGGTTGCGACGGATACTCGACCGTCAGGTGGGAATCGAAGTGGTGGGCGAGGCCGATCGCGGGGACGCGGTTGTGTCGCTGGTGCAGCGAATGAGCCCGGACGTCGTGGTGCTGGATATCGAGATGCCCGGGACCGATTTCCTCGAGTTGATTCCGTCGATCACAGCCGGCGGTTCGGGACCCAAGGTGCTGGTGTTGAGCGGCCACCCCGAAGAAACCTATGCCCTGCACGCGCTGCGGGCCGGGGCCTCCGGATACCTCGACAAGGCCAACGCCGCGGAGCGGCTGGTGGAAGCGGTGCGGCGCGTACACGCCGGCGGTCGCTACATCACGGCGACGCTGGCGGAGCACTTGGCCGGTCAGGCCGCGGGGTCCGGCCAGGCGCCGAGCCATGTCAAGTTGTCCGCTCGGGAGCTCGAAGTGCTCCGCCTCATGGGGTCGGGGGTGAGTCTCAAGGAGATCGCGTCCCGACTCAAGGTGAACGCCAAGACCATCAGCACCTACCGCGCGCGCATCCTGTCGAAACTCGGGCTGCACTCCAACGCCGAGCTCGTGCGCTACGCATTGGAGCACAAGCTCGTGAGCGGGCTGCGGCAGGGGGGATAGGGCCACCTTTGTCGCGATCCCGCCCCTGACTGGCGCAAAAACGCCCTAGGACTCTCGATCTCTTTGCCATTATTGGAGATCGGCCTGGAGGCGGACGGCCGAGGGAGGCGCCACTTGGCTGTAACGAAAGGCCCATGACCATATCGCTGCGCCGGCCGGTGAACGCGGGGCTGGGATCGGCCCTCGTGATCCTCCTGATCATCGGCGGCGTGTCGTACTGGAGCGTGTCGGGGTTCCTGGCGGCCTCGCAGGCCCGGCGGCAGAGCTATGAGCTGCGTGACGGGCTGTCGGACGTCCTGCGGTATCTGCAGGACGCCGAGACCGGCGAGCGCGGCTACCTCCTCACCGGTGCGGATCCCTACCTCGCGCCCTACGTCCGCGGCGTGGGCGGCTTCGCGCGAGGGATGGGGACCCTGCGCCGGCTGGCCGGCAGCGACACGCTGCTGCACCGCTGGCTGGCGATGCTCGAGCCGGTCGCCCTGGCGAAGCTGGCCGACTTGAACCGGATGATCGCGGTGCGTCGCGACAGCGGACTCGCGGCCGTACTGCCGCTGGTCGCCGGCGACCGCGGGCGCGTCTTGATGGACAGCCTGCGCAGCGTGGTGCGCGCCCTCGATTCGACGATCACCCAGCGCTCCGCGCTGTCGGAAGAACGGGTGCAATCCTCCGCCGCCCTGGCGCAGCTCACCATCGTGGCGGGCACGCTGCTGGCGCTGGTGCTCGTCCTCGCTTCGGGGTTGCTGTTCAGCCGCAACGTCGCCCAGCGCGATCGGGCGGAGCAGGAGGTCCGGATCTCCCACGGCTTCCTCGATTCGGTCATCGAGCAGATGCCGCATATGGTGTTCATCAAGGACGCGCAGGAGCTGCGGTTCGTGGGGTTCAACCGGGCCGGGGAGGAGCTCCTGGGGTACACGCGCGAGGATCTGATCGGTAAGAACGACTTCGACTTCTTTCCGGAAGTCGAAGCCCGGTTCTTCGTCGAGAAGGACCGCGAGGTGCTGGCGCGCGGGACGGTGCTGGACATCCCCGAAGAGCGGATCCACACCCGGCACAAGGGCACCCGCATCCTGCACACCAAAAAGGTCCCCGTGCTTGGCCCCTCGGGCCAGCCGCAGTTCCTGCTCGGAGTGTCCGAGGACATCACCGAGCAGCGCCGCGCGGCGGACGCGCTGCGCGCGACGCAGGAGCGCCTGCAGCAGGTCTATGCGTTCAGCACGACCGTCATGTACGCCCACGAGGTGAAAGGGGACGCGGCCACGCCGACCTGGGTGAGCGACAACTTCAGCCGCATGACGGGCTACGATACCGCCCAGTTCGCCGACCCGGCGTGGGGGATGGGCCAGCTGCACCCCGACGAGCGCGATCGGCTGCTGGCGGAGCTGCCGGCGCTGTTGCGACAGGAACGGTTCACCCGGGAGTATCGCTTCCGGTTCCGGGACGGGACCTACCACTGGATTCGCGACGAGGCCCGCGTGATGCGGGACGAGCAGGGCAACGCCGTCCAGGTCTTCGGCGCCTGGCTCGACATCACCGAGCGGGTACGCGTCGAGGAGGAGTTGCGCCGCGCGCGCGCGGCGGCGGAAGGGGCGAATCGCGCCAAGTCGGACTTTCTCGCGAAGATGAGTCACGAGCTGCGGACGCCCTTGAACTCGATCATCGGCTTCTCGGAGATGCTCGAGGACCAGACGTTCGGATCCCTGAACGAGAAGCAGCGCCGCTCCGTGGACAACGTGCTGACGAGCGGGCGGCAGCTGTTGCAGGTGATCAACGACATCCTGGATCTCTCAAAAGTGGAGGCGGGCCGCATGCAGCTCGCCCCGACGGAGCTCGATGCCGGGTTCGCGCTGGGCGAGGTCCGGGGGGTCATGGAGTCGCTCGCGCGGATGAAAGGCCACACCATCGACATCGAGGTCGAGCCGGGACTGCCGCCGTTGCTGGCGGATCCCGGCCGGTTCCGCCAGATCATGTACAACCTCCTCAGCAACGCCATCAAATTCACTCCGGACGGCGGCCGGATCCGGATGACTGCCCGGCGCACGGGCGGCGAGGGGGCGGTCGAAATCGCCGTGGCCGACACCGGCATCGGGATCGCACCGATCGACCAGGAGCGGATCTTCCGGGAGTTCGAGCAGCTGGATTCCGCCTATGTGCGGCAGCAGCAGGGCACCGGCCTCGGTCTGGCCCTCACCCGCAAGCTGGTCGACCTGCACGACGGACGCATCTGGGTCGAGAGCGAGGTCGGCCGCGGGAGCACATTCCGGTTCGTCCTGCCCAACCGGGCCCGTCAACGGACCTCGGCTCCCTTCGCGATGCCGCGCGAAACGGCCGTGAGCGTCGAGTCGGGGCCGCTCGTCCTCGTGGTGGAAGACGACCCCCGCGCAGGAGACCTGCTCGGTCACTACCTCAAGGAAGCCGGATACCGTGTCGCCCAGGCGTCGAGCGGCGCTCAGGCGATCGCCCTCGCCAAGAGCCTCAAACCCGACGCGATCACGCTCGACATCCTGTTGCCGGGGGAGGATGGGCTGGCGATCCTCGGCCAGTTGAAGTCGGCGGCGGAGACCAAGGCGATTCCCGTCGTGGTCGTCTCGATCACCGATCATCGCGAGCTGGGATACAGCCTCGGCGCGGTCGAGTGGCTGGTGAAGCCGGTGCAGCGAGACAGTTTCGTGACGGCCGTGCGCCGGACCATCGGTGCGCTCCCGGCCGGCGCTACGCCGCGCGTCCTGATCGTGGACGACGAGCCTGCGACCGTGGAGCTGCTCACCGACGTGCTCACGGCGCAGGGCTTCCGTGCCATGGCGGCGCACGACGGCCGCGAGGGGATCGAGATGGCGTTGGCGCAACGCCCCGATGTGATCGTCCTCGACCTCGTCATGCCCGGGGAGTCCGGGTTCGACGTCGTGCGACGACTGCGGGATCATCCCTGGGGGCGAAACGTCCCGATCCTGGTCTTCACCGGGAAGGACCTGTCGGCCGAGGACCGGGAGCGACTGTTCGACGGCGTGCAGGCCATCGTATCCAAGGATGGCCCGGCCGAGCTGCTGAGCGAGCTCGCGCGGGTCTGCCCGCCGATGGGGAGGCCGGCGTGACGACGCGCCCCCGACCGGAGGTCGTGGTCCTCGATCGAAGCGGCGTGATCCTGCACGCCAACGAAGCGTGGGCGCTCGGAACGGCCGCCGGCGCGCCCCCGTTCGGCCGCGGCAGCAGTTACTTCGCCGTCTCGGGAACTGCCGGGGAGATCGAGGCGGGCATTCGAGCCGTGCTCGAAGGCCGGCGCAGCGAGTTCCGGAGTGAGGTTCAGGTGGCGCCGAGAGGGGCTGCCGCGGGTGACGTGCGCCGGATGCTCGTGGCAGCGACGGCGCTGGCGACGGACGGAGGCGGCGCGATCGTCACCCACACCGATATGACGGCCGAGCGCTCGGCCGAGGAGGAGCTGCAGCGGGCCAAGCAGGCCGCCGAAGCAGCCGATCACGCAAAATCGGCGTTCCTCGCGTCCATGAGCCACGAGCTGCGCACGCCCCTGAACTCCATCATCGGGTTCTCGCAACTCCTCGAGGACGGCACCGGCGGGGCCCTCACCGAGCGCCAGCACAAGTATGCGGTCAACATCCTCACGAGCGGCCGGCACCTGCTCGAACTGATCGACAATGTGCTCGAGCTCACGAAAGTCGAGGCGGGACATCTATCGCTGCAGCTCAGTCTGTTCGAGGTCGAGGCGGTGCTCCGCGATCTCCACACGCTGGTGCAGCGACTCGCCGAGCGGAAACGGATCGCGCTGACGATGAAAGCCGGGGAGGACCTGCTCCCGGTCACCGCGGATCGACCCAAGGTGAAGCAGGTCCTCTTCAACCTCCTGAGCAATGCCATCAAGTTCACCCCAGAGGGGGGAGCGGTGGGGGTGCGCGCCAGCCGAGTCGCTCCGGACGTGGCGCCGGGCCCTGGTGACTGGTTCGAAGTCGTCGTGTCCGACTCCGGTGTCGGCATTGCCGCGGAGCGGCTCGACCGCCTGTTCGACGCGTTCGTGCGCACCGGCCCCGCGGGGGACGCGGGTGGGGCGGAGCGGCCCGGGGTGGGCCTGGCCATGGCGCGTCGCCTGGTGGAGCTGCACGGCGGCCGTATCCGGGTCGAAAGCACGGTCGGTTCAGGAACGACGGTGACGGTCCAGCTTCCCGTGGCCGCCCGCGCGACGGAGACTCCGGTCGCCGTGGTCGGTCCGACGCGCGGGGAGACGGAGCGAGCCGGCCCGCTCGTCCTTGTCGTCGAGGACGATCGGCAGGCGGGTGAGCTGCTGTCGGACTATCTGACGGGTGGAGGGTACGCGGTCGCCCGTGCCCATACCGGAGAACAGGCGCTCCGTCTGGTGCGCGACTTACAGCCCGTGGCGATCACCCTGGATCTGCTGCTTCCCGACCGCGACGGACTCGAGCTGCTGGCACTCTTGAAGTCGCTTCCGGCCACGCACGAGATTCCGGTGGTCGTCGTCTCGGTCACCGCGCCACGCGACGTGGCGATCCAGCTCGGAGCGTTCGCCTGGCTGATGAAGCCCGTGCAGCGGAGCGCCCTGCTGGAGGTGTTGGACCGGGCGCTGCAGGCCGCCGGTGCGGTGCCGCTGGCAGCCGGGGGTGGAGGATGAGCGGGGGCGTCACGAAGATCCTGGTCGTCGAGGACAATGCGCTCAACTTGGAGCTGGCCACGGAGTTGCTGGGTGCCCATGGCCACGCCGTCGTGGGTGCTCGAACGGCGGAGGAGGGGCTGCGACTCGCGCGGACGGAGCGTCCAGACCTTATTCTATTGGATGTTCGCCTCCCGGGGATGGACGGCCTGGCCGCGGTGCGCGCCTTGAAGCGCGATCCCGAGACGCAATCGATCCTGACGGTGGCCATGACGGCCCAGGCGATGGCGGGCGATGAAGAGGCTGCGCTCGCCGCCGGGTTCGACGCGTACGTCACGAAACCCATCGACACGCGCACGTTCCCCGCCTTCGTCGCTCGCCTGCTGGCGGCGGGGAAGGGAGGGGCGTGAGCGAACCGGCGGTGCGACGGCGTGAGGCGGTGACGGGCCGGGTCCTGGTAGTGGACGACCAGGAGAACAACCGGCTGTTGCTCAAGGACCTGCTCGAAGCCCAGGGACACGAAGTCGTCGAAGCCGCGGACGGCGCCGAAGCGCTGCGGCAGGTCGTCGACTCGATCCCCGACGTCGTGCTGCTCGATGTCGGCATGCCGGGGATGGACGGGTTTGAAGTGTGTCGCCGCCTCAAGGCGGACCCCGCCACGGCCGCGATCCCCGTGCTCCTGGTGACGGCCCTGAGCCAGCGGGATCAGCGGCTGCTGGGGATCGGCGCCGGGGCGAACGACTACATCACCAAGCCGATCGACAAGAGCGACCTCAGCCTACGGGTGCGCAACGCGATCCGCATGCGCCAGCTCTACGTGGAGGTCGAGGAGCAGTACCGCCGTCTCGAACGGCTGGAGCTGCTGCGCGACAGCCTGGTGCACATGATCGTGCACGATCTTCGTTCCCCGCTGGCGGGTATCCGCGCCTACCTGGACCTGATCAAGCTCGACGGGGCGGGGAAGCTCGACGTGGCGATGACCCAATCCATCGACGAAGCGCGCAAAGTGGCTGTCGAGATGACCGACATGGTGAGCGACCTGCTCGACGTGAGCCGCCTCGAGGCCGGACAGATGCCGCTGGAGCTCGCGCCCGCGGACTTGGGAGTGGTGGTCGCCGAGGGCGTGGCCGGGGTGGCGGGCGCGAGCCCGCGCGTGTCGATCCGGCTGGAGTCGACCTCCGAGCAGCTACGGGTCGTGTGCGACACCGGCGTGATACGCCGGGTCGTCGCGAACCTGGTCGGCAACTCGATCAAGTTCACGCCGGCGCCGGGGAAGATCCGGGTGGTCGTGCAGGGCGACGGGGACGAGGTCAAGGTGTCCGTGCGCGACACGGGCCACGGCATCCCGCCCGAATACCACGAGAAGATCTTCGAGAAGTTCGGCCAGGTCGATGCCGCCCGTCACGGTGCACGGCCGTCGAGCGGGCTGGGCCTCACGTTCTGCAAGTTCGCCGTGGAAGTGCACGGCGGACGAATCGGGGTCGAGAGCAAGGTGGGTGCGGGCAGCACGTTCTGGTTCGTGCTGCCCGCCGCCGGACCCCCGCCGCGGTGAACATCCTCATCGCCGAAGACGAGCCCGTCTCCCGACAGGTGCTGCAGTCGATTCTGACCGCGGGCGGACACACCGTGACGGCCGCCAAGGACGGAGCGGACGCCCTCGATGCGTGGCGGCTCAACCAGGCCCGGATCGTCATTTCCGATTGGGCGATGCCCGAGATGGACGGGCTCGAGCTGTGCCGCCGCATCCGCGAAGAGGTGCGGGACCGATACACCTACTACATCCTCCTCACCGGGCGCAGCGGGCGAGAGAGCTACCTCACGGCCATGGACGCCGGGATCGACGACTTCATCACCAAACCGGTGGACGGGGACGAGCTGAAGGCGCGTCTGCGGGTGGCCGAGCGCATTCTCGGCCTCCGCAAACGGATGGACGATCTCGAAGGGTTACTGCCGATCTGCAGCTACTGCAAGCGCATCCGCAGCGACGATCAGGTGTGGAGCGGGCTGGAGGGCTACATCGAGCAGCGCTCTGGGGCGGAATTCAGCCACGGCGTGTGCCCGGATTGCTTCAAGCAGCACCTCGAGCCGAACCTCGGCCGCTAGCGGCTCACCCCGCCACGGCTCGTCGCCTCTGTGTGGAACGCATCCAGAATACGGGAGTGCTCATTGTACTCAGGGCGGTTGCGGGCACGCTCGGCGGACTCGTTCTTCAGGAAGTCCTGATAGGCTTGCGCCAGTGCCCGGGTATCGTTCCGGGCCTGCGCGGCGCGGGCACGGAGCACGAAAACGAAGAGATGGGTCGGTGCCTGCTGCCGGATGCTATCGGCCTCGCTCAGCCCCGCCGCCTGGTCGCCCCCTACCAGCTGCAACAGACCGACGTCGAAATGTGAATCGAGGCTCATGGCCGGGAGCTGCTGGTACGAGCCGACCGCCATTGGGAGGAAGAACTTCACGCTGTCCTGCTTCCCTTCCTCCTGCAGCCGCATCACACGATCAAACAGTCGCTGCGCCCGCTCTTCCGGCGACATCTGGCTGATGTCGGGCGCGGGCATGCCGCCCGACGGGTTGCCGCCCGCGAAGGGCGCGCCGCCCTGCGGGGGCGTGCTCGCCCCGCCCGGGCCGCCTGCGCCGCGCATGAAGAGCACGGCGAGCAGCGCCCCCACCGCCAGACCGGCGATACCCCAGGGGAGACCGGCGCGCCACCCGGCGGCCGCGGTGGAGGGATTGGTGGTGGCTCCACATTTGTGGCAGAAGCGGGCGCCGGGGGAGAGCGCAGCGCCGCAGGCATGGCAGTTCATAGGCGCGGAAATCTAACTGGCATCCCGGGCAATGGGAGCGTAGCGTATTGAGGAATGAGCGAGCCATTCCCGGGCCAGGAGCGGTCGCGCCACATGGGCGAGCTGAAGCGCGGCCCCACTCGCTGGGACGTCTACCTCGAGCTGGAGCCGGATCCCGAGCTGGAGGCGGTCCGGGGGAGAATTCACTTCGTCGGCGACGGGTCCCGGAAGACGACGGGATGGGTTTTTCTCGAGCGGCAAGAGCGGGACATCGTGGAACGATTCGGTGAATTTTCGGCCGTGGAGTTACTCCAGTTCGTTGAGTCGATACAAAGCTAGACGACGTCAAGAAGAGAAGCGTCGAGACGAAAAGCGTCGAGAAGAAGACCGTCAGTATTGTGGCGGTGGGTGCTGTTGCAGTCGCGCGAGCATCTTGATGACCAGCGTGGTTCGGTTCTCCAGGGTCAGCACGTCCCGGTCTCGTGACGGGTCAACCAGCCTGGCAACTCTCAACTGGGCCCGCGCTTCATGTGCTGAGCCTTTCGCGTATCCGATGAACTGACGGAACTCCCGCACTGTCGTCCGACCACACGCTTCGGCGATATTCGACGTAACCGACAAAGCAGCACGGACCAGCTGGTCTCCACGGGATTGAGCGCCAGGTCCACGGAACGTGCGCGCCAATCCGATGACTTGGCCCGCGACTCCAGTGGCGACGTGTTGCACCAGGAGCCGACCGGGATTTGCGCGGAGAGCCATGATACAGAGTAGGAAGACTGGGCGCCGATCACGGTACCGTTTTCACGCCTCCCCTCGACGTTTTCTCTCGACGTTTCTCGTCTTGACGGTGTTTGGTTGCGACATCCTCCCCCAGAAGGGCGACACCATCGGCGAACAGCAACAGGCTGAGTGGCTCACCGCCGCCCGTCTGCTCGTCGACACCGATCCCCGGCTGACGCTCGTTCGTCTGCAGGCCCAGCCGCTCGATTCCGCCCACGGCGGTCATCATGTGCTGCTGGCGCGGTTCGAGTTCAACCCGAGTCCCGCCGAGGGTGATGAGTACGCGCTGGGTGTGGCGCTGGATCTGGGAGACATCCGGGCCGTGCAGCGCGGGACGACGTATGCCCTTGGTTCCCAGGGCATTCCCGCGTACGGCACCGTGACCTGTCTGTGCCGGCCGCTGAAACCCGACTCGGTGCGGGGCAGCTTCATGATCTCTCAGCGCGGCATCGGGCAGATCATCGGCCGGATCGACGCGACGCTATTCTTCACGGCATGGGACGACACGAGTCGCCACGCGAGCTATCGGCTCCGCCAGCGCATCGACGGCATGCGATGAGGGTGGTGACGATACTGGCGGCGCTGGCCTGGATGGGGCCGGCGGGTGCGCTCGTGGCCCAACGTCCGGCCGACCCGACGATCGACACGGTGATCGTCGTGTCGCACAACGTATTCGACCCCCCCGACGGCACGCCGCGTTTCGTGGCCCACCTGGGCAACGCGCTGCACATCACCACGCATCCCGCAGTCATCCGCCGGCTGCTGCTGCTCGACGCCGGGATGCCGCTCGATTCCGCCCGCCTGCTCGAGGCGGAGCGGTACCTGCGCGAGCTGGGGGTGTTTCGCGGCGTGCGATTGGATACGGTGCGGGTGGGCGACCGCCTGGCGCTGCGGGTCGAGACGGCCGACGGCTGGAGCACCTCGCCGCAGCTGAACTTCGCGAGTGCGGCGGGCTCGACCACCTGGAGCGCCGCTCTGGTGGAGAAGAACTTCCTCGGCACGGCGACGTTCGTCAGCGTGGCGTACGGGCGCAATCCCGATCGCAGCTCGTTCGACGTCCAGTTCCAGAGTCCCGGCCTGGTGTTCCATCATGCCCCGCTGCTCGCCGCCTACAGCAACCTGTCCGACGGCCGGTTGGGGGCGTGGAGCTACGGCATGCCGTTCTACCGTACCGATGCGCGCTGGTCGCTCGTCACGAGCGGCGCGGCGGCCAACCACCGGGTGCTCGACTTCCGGAATGGCTCCCTGGTCGACAGCACCCGGCAGCGCGTGTTGGTGTTCACCCTCACCGGCGGCGTCGCGCTCCACGCCACCGGACGCGGCTACACTCGGCTCTGGGCCGGAGCGGCATGGCGGCGTGAGGACTTCGCCCCCCTGGGCGCCGCGTCCGCCTATTCGAGCTTCGGATCGGTGGGCGTCGGCATCGACGCGGCGCGCGTGCGCTTCGCGGTGTTCGAGCACCTGAACGGGTTCGGCCGGCGCGAGGACGTGGACCTCTCCTCGTCTGTCCGCGTCGGCGTCTGGGCGGCGCCCCGCCCCTGGGGATACTCGAGCCGTGGCGCGGGGGTGGGGCCCGAGCTGAACTGGCAGCTGGGCACGCGTTGGAGCAACGGACTCGCGCTGCTGCGCGGCCAGGCGCACGGTGTCGTGGGCTCGGCGGGGCTCGATTCCGGGTCGGTGCACGGAACGCTCGACGTGGCGACCTTGGTGCTGCCCCGTCAGTCGCTGCTGCTGCACCTCGAGGGCGGGGCATTGCGACGGCCCAAACCGGGTGCGGCGTTCGACCTCTGGTCCACGGACAACGGGCCGCGGGGATTCGGGGCGCACGTCTTCACGGGGACCCGGATGCTGTACGCGATGATCGAAGATCGCGTACTGGTCGCCGATCAGCTGTGGGGGCTGATCGGTGTCGGCGTCGCGCCCTATCTCGAATACGGTGGGGCGTGGTACCCGGGGGATGCCAGTCGCCTGGGCGGCAACGTCGGGCTGGCCCTGCGGCTGGGGTCGCCGCGCTCGGTGCGGGGTGACGTCGCCGAGATCGACGTGTCGTGGCGGTGGCAGGACGGACTGGCGGGTCGACCCTGGGCGTTGACCTTCCGGAAGAGCTACACCCTCAAATAAGGCGCTCGATCAGCGCAAATGGCCGGTCAGGCGGTCGGAGAAGCTCCTGGTCGTCACCGTCGTATTGGCATTGCCAACTGAATCAAGCCGAGGCCCACCATGCTGGAGCGGATCAGGCAGATCGGCGTGAACGCCAAGAACCTGGAGCGCGCGGTGCGCTTCTACCGGGACGTGTTGGGGATGCGGTTTCTGTTCGAGGCGCCGCCGCAGATGGCGTTCTTCGATTGCGGCGGGGTGCGGCTACTGCTCGGCGTGGCCGACCGGCCCGAGATCGATCACCCGGCATCGATCATCTATTACCTGGTCCCCGACATCAGGGCGGCGCACAAAATCCTGAAGGAGCGCGGCGTGTCCTTCATTACGCCGCCCCACCTCGTGACCCGGATGCCCGATCACGAGCTGTGGCTGGCGGACTTCCGGGATTCCGAAGACAACATCGTCGCGTTGATGAGCGAGGTGCCGGTCTAAGGCTCAGCGGCTCAACCGCAGGTGCATCGCGCCGTACGCGCGCCACGGGCGCCACCGTTCCGCCAGGGCGTAGAGGTCGCGGGCACTCGACACGCCGGCGGCGCGCCGCAGCACCGCGTCCGACGCGGGGAACGCGTCGGGCCAGGTGAGCGCGCGCATCACGATGGTCGTGGTACAGCCATCGCCGACGCCGTCGATGTCGAGCAGGGCGCGGCGCGCTGCGGCGATATCGCTCCCCGGCTCGAGGTGCAGGGTGCCCTCCACGACAGCCCGGGCCACCGCCGCCAACGCGTTGGCCCGGCGTGCCGGCACGCCGAGGGCGGCGAGCCGCGCGGGCCCCGCCGCGGCGATGCGCTCGGCCGAAGGGGCGAGTCGCGACAAGTCGGGAAACCCGGAATCGACGGCCACACCCAGGGCGTGCACGACGCGTCGGGCCGACTCCCGGGACACCGCGCCCCACCGCCCCCGACCCAGCAGTAACGCGCTCAGCGCCGCCTCGAAGCCATCGATCGCGCCGGGAACCCGGACGCCGCTGCGGCCACTGACGAGCGCGCCGAGTCCGCCCTCGGTAAGGTGGGCATCGATCACCGCAGGCTCGGCGTCCAGGTCGAAGAGCTGCCTTAGCCGCGCGAGCAGCGGCATGAGCGCGGGTAGCAGGGAGGGTGAGACGTCGATGTTCAGGTGCGATTTGGCGGTGCCGTGGCTCGCGTCGACCGCCGCATCCGCGGCGAACACGACGCCCACGCGACCGTCGAGCCGCACGGTGCGCCCATACCGTCCCGCCTGAACTATCTCCACGCCGGGCAACGCACTGCGTCCCAGCAGCTCGGTGAGCACGTCCCATGCAATCGGGGCGCGGTAGGCGAGGGTCAACCGGACGAGGTCGTTCTCGGGACGGGCCGAGCGCGGCCGCGGTCGCAATGCGCTCGGGCTCAGCCGGTAGCGCTCCCGGAAGGCCGAGTTGAAGCGGCGCAGGCTCTGAAACCCGCTGGCGAAGGCGATGCGCGTCACCGGGAGGTCGGTGTCGGCGAGGAGGCGTTTGGCGAGCAGCAGGCGATGCGTCTGGGCAAGGGCGACGGGCGACACGCCGATCTCCCGCTCCAGCGCCCGCCGGACGTGGCGCGCGCTCACCCCGAGCTCGCGCGCCAGGTGCGCCACGCTGTGCCCGTTGAGCGCGCCGGCGGCGATGCGCAGCGCGACCACGCCGGCGAGCTGCGGGACGGCGTCCATCAGCGCGCGCCCCGGGGCGAGCTCGGGTCGGCACCGCAGGCACGGCCGAAACCCCGCGTGTTCGGCCGCGGCGGCTGAATCGAAGAAGCGCCGGCGCGTGGGATACGCCACGCGTGACGGGCAGACCGGCCGGCAGTACACCCCGGTCGTGGTGATCCCCACGTAGAAAATCCCGTCGAAGCGCGGATCGCGCGCCCGCAACGCCCGTTGGCAAACGTCGGCCGTGAGTTGCATCCCGGTGGGGATTCTACCCCGTTCACCCGTGCGGACTCGCCGGATCCGGACCTGCAATTCCGCACCGGATTCCGGGTCCGGATCCGGCATGCGCGCCGGCTTCCGGAGATCAATGATCCGACACCCACTGCGGAGGAGGAGACTCATGGGCGAGGCCGGGACGGAGTGCGCGTCGATCGTGAAGCGCTTCGACAGCGCGGAGCGCGTGCTGTCGTTCGAGCAGGGCCGACTCGACGTGATCATGGTCGGCGGCCGAGCGATCGGCAAGGGCAGCTATGCGCCCGGGTGGAGATGGTCGCGGGTCGCCTTGGCCGGCGCCGCCCGGCGCGGTCTCCCCGAGCACGTCGGTGTCGTGCTCTCGGGACGCGCCAAGGTCCGGATCCACGGCGGCAGCGAGATCGACCTCATGCCCGGGGACTTCTTCCATATCACGACCGAGGAGGACGCGTGGGTCGTGGGCTATCGACCGTGCGAAATCCTGTACCTGAGCGGGGTCGAGGCGTTGATCCAGCAGCTGCACCGTCAGGAGTGACTCGAACCGACGTTTCCCGTCAAAGGAGGATGCCATGCGCAGTGTCTTGTCGGCCGTCCTGATCGCCGCCGCCCTGGGGTGCGCGGACGACGCGCGGCTCACCCAACCACAACTGATGCTCGCCCGGCACACGCCGAAGGTCGTGTACCGCATCGACAAGCTTCCCACGCTCGGAAAGAACAGCCAGGGCGGGGGCATCAACGACCGGGGATGGGTGGGGGGTTACTCCGGCTTGCTCGACGGCACGCGGCACGCCGCCCTGTGGCGCAACGGGTCGATCCTGGACCTGGGCACGCTGGGCGGGATCGCCGGGCTGAACAGCAACGTGCAATGGCCCGGATTGAACAACGAGGGCGTGGTCGTCGGCATCTCGCAGACGGCGGCGCTCGACACGCTGGGTGAGACGTGAAGCTGCGCGGCGTTCATCGCGCCGACCGGGCATGTCTGCCTCGGCTTCGTGTGGGAGCACGGCGTGATGACGGCCCTTCCCACGTTGGGGGGCGAGAACGGCTTCGCCACTGGGGTCAATGACCGGGGGCAGGTGGTGGGGTGGGCCGAGACCGCCGTGCACGATCCGACGTGTCGGACGCCGCAGGTGCTCCAGTTCCGGGCGGTGGTCTGGGAGCACGGGGGAGGCTCCAAACACCAGCTACGGCCGTTCCCGGGGGATTCGACGTCGGCCGCCACCGCGATCAACGAGCGGGGTCAGGTGGTCGGCATCTCGGGCGAGTGCGACGTCGCCGTGGGCCGGCGCAGTGCCACGCACGCGGTGATGTGGGATGGGCATCGCATCATCAATCTGGGCAGCCTGGGCGGGGACTTCTGGCACACCCCGATGGCGATCAACAATCGAGGCGAGGTCGTCGGGTTCTCGAACCCTCCCGACGGCGACATCGACGCCGACAGCCTGCGCGCCTTCCTCTGGACGCGCGGCGGCGGGATGCAGGATCTCGGCAAATTCACCGGTGACGCCTTCAGCCAGGCGCTGGGCATCAACGATCGGGGGCAGATCGTCGGTGTGTCCTGCGGAGCCGTCTGCAACGCGGTCCTGTGGCAGGATGGCAAGATGATC
>JBGPHP010000050.1:0-16961 GCA_041484445.1 Gemmatimonadota bacterium | reverse complement strand
GCAGCAGCGCGGTGGCCTGCACCCGGGGATCGGCGTGGAGGCGCTGCACCATCGGGGCGTCGAGCAGGGCGTTGGCCAGCGCCACCAGACTCATGCCCTGGTGATGGGCCATGAACGCGCGGACGACGGTTCCGCGTGAGCCATGGGGTCGAGGCTCGCTCACGCTCTCACCGTCATCCGTCGTGCGATGCGTGTAGTCGATCGCCTCGTAGAACCCGTACGGGCCGTCCAACCCTTCCCGGGTCAGACGCCGGAAGTTGTGGGCGGCCCGCTCCGGGTCCACGATGGCGGCCAGGGCCGTGGCGTACGGGGCCACGACCAGCTCCTCGCCCAGGCCTCGCTTCAGTCCCAGGCCGGGGACGCCGAAGGCCTTGTACTGATAGGTCCCGTGATGATCGACGACGTTGAAGGCCGACTCGGAAATTCCCCACGGCACGCCCTGCTGCTTGCCGTATTCGACCTGCCGGCGCACCGCCATGCGGCACGACTGATCCAGCAAGGTCCCGGGATAGGTCTTCATCAGGAGGAGGGGCATGAGGTATTCGAACAGGCTGGCGCTCCACGACAACAGGGTCGGAGCGCCATCCACGCTGGTCAGCAGCCGCCCCAGGTGGAACCAGTGGCCGTCGGGGACATCGCCTTTGGCGATGGCGACGAAGCTCGCGAGCCGGGCCTCGGACGCGAGCAGGTCGTAACAATTGGGATCGAGCCGCCCCGTTCCCTCGGCGTCGGCGAGGCGATACCCGATGGCGAACAGTTGACGCTGCCAGTCGTACAGAAAGTCGAAGCTCATGCCCTCGACGAAGTCGAGGGCGCGCCGCGCCAGCGTTTCGAGGCGCGGCGCGAGCTCACCCGGGTTCTCCGGTGCGGCCGCCACTCCCGCGGCCAACGCCCGCGACCAATGGATCACCTCGGTTCGGTCCTGGGACGCCGGCGCCTCGGCCTCGAACCGCGTGATCGCTGCGGAGAGCGCTCGGCCCTGGTCACGAGCGTGCGCCAGCCCCAGCGCTGCGTCATCGCCAGCCTTCACTCCGTCCAGGATGGACGCGACGGCGGCAGCCAGGTCTCCCGTTACGTCGCGGGTCGCGGCCGGCGTGTCGGCCAGGCGGCGAAGGCACTGCTGCGCAATCTCCGCCGTGTCGGCCAGGCCGCCGCAGAGCCGGGCCGCCGACTCCGGTTCGCCCGCCAACCGTTGTAGGCCCTCCGCCAGGGTCAGGAGCGTGCCGGCGAGGTTCCCGCTGTCCACGGTCGAGACATACCGGGGCGCCAGCGGCGCCAGCGTGGTCGTGTCGTACCAGTTGAGCAGATGACCCTCGAAGCGGTCCAGCCCTTCCATGGTGGACAGCGTCGCCTCGAGCCGCCGCACCAGGTCGCCGGTGCCGATGAAGCCGAAGTCGTGCGCCGCCAGCGTCGCAAGGAGACCCATGCCGATGTTGGTCGGGGACGTGCGGTGGGCGACGGTCGGCAGGGGGGTTTCTTGAAAGTTATCGGCGGGCAGTCCGTGGTCCACGGCGCCCATGAAGGTCTCGAAGTAGCGCCAGGTCCGGCGCGCGATGAGACGGAGGAGGCGCCGGTCTTCCGGGGCGAGGTCATGCCGCTCCGGCGACACGGGCCGGCTGAGCCAGTACGCCACCAGCGGTGCAGCGACCCACACGGCCAGCAGGGGTCCCGCAACGCCGAGGCTGCCGCGCCGGGCCGCGACGATGCTGCCGAGCAGGACGAGGGCGATGACGGGGCTGGCCGCCATTTCGACGAGAAACAGCAACGCGCCGGCCCGCGGGCTCAGGCCCGCGGCCCGGGCGGCGGCGGCCGCGGCCGTTTCCCACTCGAGGAGGCGCCGCTGGGTCAGGACGAGGCGAACGAGCGTGAGCGCGATCGCATGCGCCATCTCGTAGGCGTGGTAGGCGAGGAACGTGATCTGCAGCAGCGTCTGGGCAGCGGCCGCTTTCACGTCGTCGCCGAGAATCCGGAGGAACACGCCCAGGGGCTGCTGCGCGCCCGGGCCGGCACCGAGTCGGACGGCGAGCGGATATAGTGGAAAGGCAATGGCGGCGAGCACGCCGATGGTCCAGACCAGGGGATCCCCGGGCAGCCTCAGCCACGCGAGGGCGAGGAGAGCGACCGTGGCGGGCGCCACCAGCGTGCGCCGCAGATTGTCGAAGATCTTCCACCGGGAAATGAGGGGGAGCCGGTTGCGCTCGAACCCCATCCGTGTGGGGACCAGGGGGAACAGCCAGGACAGGATCTGCCAGTCGCCGCGTGCCCAGCGGTGCTGGCGCCGGGCATGGGCGAGCACGCTGGCTGGGTAATCGTCGACGACCTCGACGTCGGTCACCAGAGCGGCGCGGGCGTGTAGCCCTTCGAACAGATCGTGCGACAGGAGTGCGTTTTCGGGGATCCGGCCCTCGAGCGCGGCCATGAATGCATCGACGTCGTAGAGTCCCTTGCCCGTGAAAATCCCTTCGTGGAACAGGTCCTGGTAGGTGTCCGAGACCGCTGTCGTGTAGGGATCGACGCCGGTATGCCCGGCGTACACGCGGGCGAACAGCGAGCCGGCCGCGCTCGCCATCGTCACGCTGACCCGGGGTTGCAGGATGCCGTACCCCGCGGTGACGCGGCGCAGACGGGGATCGAAGACCGGGCGATTCAGGGGATGGGCGATGATACCGATGAGCTTGCGGGCGGCATGCAGCGGCAGCCGGGTGTCGCTGTCCAGGGTGATGCAGTAGCGGACACCGGGCAGCACTTCGGGGTCGCCCACGTGGACGCGGTAGCTCGTGTCGGTGGCGCCGCGCAGCAGCCGGTTGAACTCCTCGAGCTTGCCGCGCTTGCGCTCCCAGCCGATCCACGACCCCTCGGCCGGATTCCACTGCCGCACCCGATGGAACAGGTGGAACCGATCGGTGCGGCCCTGGCCATGGCGGGCGTTCAGGTCGCGGATCCCGTCCCGCGCGGCGTTCAGGATCGACTCGTCTTCGGGCCGCTCCGGTGTGGCGGCGTCGGCGAAGTCGCTGAGAATGGCGAAGTGGATGCGCGGGTCGACGTTGCCGAGCGCCAGCACCTCCACGTGCTCCACCAGCTCCGCGACGCCGGCGACGGTGGTGAGGAGGGTCGGGACGACGACCATGGTGCGGGCGTCCTCAGGTATGCCGGCCTGGAAGTCGAGGCGGGGGAGGCGGCGCGGCGCCACGAGGTGCGCCGCCAGGCGCTGGATCAGGGCGATGGCGAGCTCGCTCGCGGGCAGCAGCAGCAGCGCCGCGGTCGCGGTCTGGCCCCAGACGGTACCGCCGTGGGCCTGCATGTACGCAACGGCCAGCGCCAGCACGGCGCCGGTGACAAGTCCGATCGATCCCAGGTAGATGCCGGTGGCGTGCTTGAAAAGAAACCGCCGCGCGCGGCCGGCGAACCGGGGGCGGTACTCCACGTCGGTCTCGAGGTCGCGCCGGCCGTTCCCGATGAGGTGATAGCCCACGTGGGCGGACGGGTCGCGGGCAGACAGCTGCTCGGCCGCCTGGCGGGCGCTCTCGACGCTGCGGAGCGCAACCCGGAGCTGGGCCTCCCCGGTGGCCTCGGCCAGGTCCTCCACCGCCTGCCGGTATCGGTCGCGGCTTTGGAAGTCCATTCGTCCGTAGACGCCGGCCGGGTCGCGCTGCAGCACCTGCTCGATCAGGCTGACGTTCTCGAAAAACTGGGTCCAGTCCAGGGTCGCGCACAGGCGCAGGCTGGTGATGGCGTTGCCGACGGAGACCTGTCCCGCCGCCTGGGCCTGATGCTCCATCCGGATCGCGTCCTCAGGGGTCATGCCCTGGGCGGCGAGGCGTTCTTCGACGGCGGCACGCACCGGCGAAACGAGGGGACCATACTCGCGCATCCGCTGCAACAAGCGCACGACGTAGGCCGTCTCCAGCCGCCGGGGGAGGGACGCCAGCGGCATCGCCTCGTCGGCGCCGCCGATCTGGGCGAGGTAGCCGTCGGCGTGGAGGCGCGCGTCGCGTCCCTGAATCGTTTCGTCCGCGAGGCGGCGCAAATTCTCGATGAGCGACAGCTTGACCATACTGGGCCAGGCCCAGAGCTCCCCAATGGTCAGGGGAGCCACCGTTTGGTAGGCGGTGACGAACCGGGCGAGCTGCTGCCGTTCGAGGCGACCGTCGGTGTGGCGGATCAGCTCCAGCGCCATGGCGTAGACCCGGGCGATCCCCGCCATCTCCCGGGAGGCGAGCTTGGGCAGCTGCAGGTAGTACGGCCGCGGCAGGTTGTGCCGGGTATCCCGGATCTCACCTTCCACGAGATGGAAGTTGTCGAGGAGCCATTCGGCCGCCGGGGGGATGAACGCACCGCGGTGGACGTCGTCGGAGAAGACACGATAGGCGTCACGCAGCACCCGGGCGTTGTCATCCAGCCGTGCGAAGAACGGGCGGGCCTGGCGGCGCGGGTTTCGGGCGAGGGTGAAGCTGGCGGCGAGGGCCTTCGCTCGCTCCTCCAGCCGCTCGATGGTCAGGAGCTCGGCGCGGAGGGGTGAGCTCCCGAAGCGGCCGAGTAGTGGCGCTCTCATCTAATAGCCTTGGCTCCGGATTGGTGTCGCTGCGAAAGATAACCGGTTCGTCACGGAATCGACCGGGCGAGGCGCATGTCGACCATCTGCCGGAGCGAATCGCCGGGCGGTAACGTTGAGCGCATGAATACCCTCGCACTCCTGCTGGCCGCGGCCGCCGTGACGCCCCGGCAGTCGGTCGCCCAAGACACCGCCCGTTGGGAAGCGGAGGCCCGCAACGTGACGATCATCCGGGATGATTGGGGCATCCCGCACGTCTACGGCAAGACGGACGCCGACGCCGTATTCGGCATGGAGTACGCTCAGGCCGAGGACGACTTCAATCGCATCGAAACGAACTACCTCAATGCGATGGGACGACTCGCCGAGGCCGAGGGGGAATCGGCGATCTGGCAGGACCTGCGCATGAAGCTCTTCATCGATCCCGACTCGATGCGGGCGCAGTACCGGGCGAGCCCCGCGTGGCTGCAGCGGCTGATGAACGCGTTCGCCGACGGGCTGAACTTCTTCCTCTATACGCATCCCGACGTGAAGCCCAGGGTGATCACGCACTTCGAGCCCTGGATGGCGCTCACGTTCAGCGAAGGGAGCATCAGCGGCGATATCGAGCGGGTGAGCCTGCGCGATCTCGCGGCGTTCTACGGGAACGACTCGATCCGCTCGGTGGGCGTTCGACCGGACGATCTCCAGGCTGAGCCCACGGGCTCGAACGGCTTCGCCATCGCGCCGCAGCATACCGCGGGCCACCACGCCCTGCTGTTGATCAACCCGCACACCTCGTTCTTTTTCCGGGCCGAGGTGCAGATGGTGAGCGAGGAGGGGCTCGACGCCTACGGGGCCGTGACGTGGGGACAGTTCTTCGTCTACCAGGGGTTCAACGACCGCGCGGGGTGGATGCACACCTCGAGCGGTGTGGACGCCATCGACGAGTATCTGGAAACGGTGGTGGAGAAGGGCGATCGCTACTACTACCGCTACGGGAACGAAGACCGGCCCGTGACGGTCGACACCATTACGGTCCCGTACAAGACCGCGACCGGACTGGCGCAGCGGAAGTTCACGGTGTACCGGACGCAGCACGGGCCCGTCGTCCGGCGGGCGGACGAGCGGTGGGTGAGCATCCGGCTGATGCAGGAGCCCCTGAAGGCGCTGACCCAGTCCTACACACGTACCAAGGCGCGCGACTACCGGGCGTTCCGGCAGACGATGGAGCTGCACACCAACTCGTCCAACAATACGATCTTCGCCGATGCCGACGGCGACATCGCCTACTTCCACGCCAATTTCATTCCGCGCCGCGACACCAGCTTCGACTGGACCAGGCCGGTGGACGGGAGCAATCCGGCGACGGAGTGGCACGGTCTGCTGTCGGTGGATGAGACGCCGCACCTGCTGAACCCGGCGAGCGGCTGGCTCTACAATTCCAACAACTGGCCGTGGTCGGCGGCGGGAGCGAGCAGCCCGCAGCGGTCGGACTATCCCGCCTACGTGGAGACGGGCGGCGAGTCGGCGCGCGGCCTCCACGCCATCCGGGTCCTGTCGAACAAGAACGATTTCACGCTCGGCGCGTTGCGGGACGCCGCCTTCGACAGCTACCTCACCTGGTTCGAGCAGCCGATTCCCGCCTTGTTGCACGCCTGGGACGAGACCGCGGCCGCCGATCCGCTGAAGGCGAGGCTATCGGATCAGATCGGGCTGCTGCGCGCCTGGGACCTGCGGTGGTCCGCGACCTCGGTTCCCACGTCGCTGGCCGTATTCTGGGGAGAGACGATCGCGCGACAGGTGGGGGCCGACGCCCGCGCGGCGGGAATGGCCGTCGAGAACTTCGTCGCCCAGCGGGCGAGCGGGCCGCAGCTGCTCGCCGCGCTGGCGTCGGCGTGCGACACGCTCGCGGCTGATTTCGGAACCTGGAAGACGCCATGGGGCGACATCAACCGCTTCCAGCGCCTCACCGGCGACATCGTCCAGCCGTTCAACGACTCGGGACCGAGCATCCCGGTGGCGTTCACGTCCGCCCGCTGGGGCTCGTTGGCCTCATTCGGCGCGCGTGCTTACTCCGGGACCCGGAAGTGGTACGGGACCAACGGCAACAGTTTCGTGGCTGTGATCGAGTTCGGCGACAGCGTGCGGGCCAAAGCGGTCACGGCCGGCGGCGAGAGCGGCCATCCCGATTCGCCCCACTTCAACGACGAGGCGGCTCGATACGCCGCGGGCGATTTGCGGGACGTGTACTTCTATCGCGCGCAGCTCACGGGCCATACGGAACGGGCGTACCATCCCGGGAGCTGATGCCCCGATGGGAGTTCTCAACGGGGAGGTCGTCGCATGGAGAAGATACGGATCGAGCAGCACACATTCGCGGGTGGCCTCTGGTTCGCCGGATGGTTGTTCACGCTCGGCTTCCTGCACCTGTCCTTCTGGAAGGGCTTCCTCGCCCTGGTGGTGTGGCCGTACTACCTGGGCGTGGCGGTCAGCGCAATGCTGCAGCACTGAATCGAGACGTTTCCGCCCGTCCAGCGAATTGACGGACGCGGGGCGCCGCGCGTAATTCCCGCGCATGCTTGAGGCCCACGAGTTCCTCAGGTCCCTCACCATCGTCCTGGCCGTGGCTGCCGTCACCACGGTGGTGTTCCAGCGGCTGAGACAGCCGGTGGTCCTGGGGTACATGATCGCCGGCCTCATCGTCGGACCGCACCTGCCGATTCCCCTCGTAGCCGACGTGGGCGTCGTCCAGACACTCTCCGAGCTGGGCGTGATTCTGCTGATGTTCTCGCTCGGGCTGGAGTTCAGCTTCCCGAAGCTGGTGGCGGTCGGCCCGTCCGCGGGGCTGACAGCCCTGCTGCAGTCCAGCTTGATGATGTGGCTGGGATTCATGCTCGGCCGCCTCTTCGGCTGGACCAATCTCGAGAGCCTGTTCACCGGCGCGATCATCGCGATCTCGAGTACCACCATCATCGCGAAGGTGTTCGACGAGCAGCGCGTCAGCGGGAAGCTGCGCGACCTCGTCGTCGGCATTCTCATCGTGCAGGACCTCATCGCCATTGTGCTCATGGCGATCCTGACCGGGGTGGCCTCGGGCAGCGGCCTGGCGGCTGGGCCACTGATTGCAATGGTCGCGCGGCTGGCGACATTCCTCTTCGGCCTGGTGGTGGTGGGTCTGCTGCTCGTGCCGCGATTGATGCGTGCGATCGGCCGGCTGAACCGAAGCGAGACCACGCTCGTCGCCAGCATCGGCATCTGTTTCTCGGTCGCGCTGCTCGCCCAGGCGTTCGGGTATTCGGTCGCCCTGGGGGCGTTCATCGCGGGGTCGCTCATCGCGGGATCGGGCGAAGCGCGAACGGTGGGGCGGCTGGTCGAGCCGGTGCGGGACATGTTCGCGGCCGTGTTTTTCGTGTCGGTCGGGATGCTGATCGAGCCACCGCTGATCGCCCGCCACTGGCCGGCCGTGGCCGCGCTCACCGGTGTCGTCGTCTTCGGCAACGTCGTCGGCGTGTCGATGGGCGCCTTCCTGACGGGCAACGGAATGCGCACCTCGGTCCAGGCGGGGATGAGCCTCGCCCAGATCGGTGAGTTCTCCTTCATCATCGCCGCGCTGGGTCTCTCGCTGCGGGCCACCGGGACGTTCCTCTATCCGGTGGCGGTCGCGGTCTCGGCCGTCACCACCCTGCTCACCCCGTGGCTGATTCGGGCGTCAGGGCCCGTCGCCAACTGGGTGGACCGAAAGCTGCCACGGCCGCTGCAGACGTTCGCCGCGCTCTACGGAAGCTGGCTCGAGGAGCTGCGCTCCGCGCCACGGCGCAACACCGCGACAGCCAACGTGCACCGGCTGCTCCGGCTGCTGGTGATCGATGCGGCCCTGATCGCGGTGCTGATCGTCGGCACCTCGACATGGATGGGTGAGATCGTCACATTCGCGCGGGAACGGGCGGGGATCTCGGCGATCGTGGCACGAACGCTCGTGATCGTCGGCGCCATTGCGCTGGCCGCCCCGTTCGGCATCGGGGTGATCCGCGTGAGCCAGAAGCTCGGGTTGACGCTCGCCCGCCTGGCGCTCCCCGCCGGGAGAAAACGGCGGGTCGATTTCGCAGTCGCCCCGCGGCGCACCCTGGTCGTCACGCTCCAGCTGGCCAGCGTGCTGCTCGTCGGGATGCCGCTCTTGGCGCTGAGCCAGCCGTTCCTCTCCGGCGTGCAGGGGGCCGCCGTCCTCGCCCTCGCGATCGTGCTGCTCGGCGTGGCGTTCTGGCGTCGCGCCACGAATCTCCAGGGACACGTGCGGGCCGGCGCCCAGGTGGTACTCGAGCGGCTGGCCACGCTCTCCCACCGGCCGGGGATCCCCGCCGAGGCGGGGGAGTACACGCTCGCCGACGTCCAGCAAGTGTTGCCTGGCCTGGGGGCGCTCACCGCCATCCGTCTCGAGCCGGGCGCCGCGGCCATCGGGAAGACTCTCGCCCAGCTGAACCTCCGGGGGAGCACGGGCGCCACGGTCCTGGCGGTGACGCGGAGTGAGGGCGGCGTGATCGTCCCGACCGCGCGGGAGCGCCTGCGGGTGGCCGACGTACTGGCGTTGGCCGGTACTCATGACGCGATCGCCGCCGCGGAGGCCGTGCTACGCAAACAGGTCGAACGGCGCTCGTGCTGAGCTACCGCGCGAATCGCGTCTTGAAGGTCTGGCCGTACGGGGTGGGCGTACCGTCGTAGCTCGCGATCAAATCCAGCGATTGGCCCCAGACATCCCACACCCAGGCGAGGTAGCTCCCCTGGCGGGCGTCCATCCAGTCCATGAGCGAATCGACGAATCCGCGGCCGCCGTCGTCCTGTCCCAGCTCGCCCAGGACCAGCGGCACCTGCCGGGCAACCGGCGCGGCCTCCCCATCCCAACACGCGGTCGTGGTGCACCAGCTGAAATTGTAGATGTGCCACGACGCGGCCAGGTTGTGCAGCGGGTCGGCGGGCTCGGAGGCGAGCCAGCTCGAGAGCGTCGAGGCGTAGCGGACGCCACCCAGCAGGATCACGTTGGACGCGCCGGTGCCGCGAACGGCGTCGACCAGCTCCTGCATGCCGGCGGCCTGGTACGTCATGCCGCTGCAGCTGCCGCCATCGCGCCAGCAGCGCCAGGCCTCCGGTGTGTCGGCGTTATCGTCGGGGAACGGCTCGTTGAAGAGGTCGAAGAGTACGCGATTGTCGCCTTTGAAGGTGAGGGCGACCTGCCGCCAGAATTCCGGCGTGTGGTCCCTGTCGGGCATTGGAGCCTGCCCGAGTGCCACGGCGGTTCCGGCCGCGGTCCAGTGCAAATCGAGGATGACGAACAGTCCGTTGCGCTCGAGCCGGGCGACGTAGTCGGCGATCGCGCGACGGTAGATGTCGCCCGAGTAAGCCGGCGCCACGCCGTTGATGCCCAGCCAGCAGGTCTCATTGAGGGGCACGCGCGCGACATTCGATCGCCACGAGGCGATCGCCTGCACGGAGGTGGAGTCCGAAGGTCCGTCGAAGATGCCCCACCCCTGGGCGCAGGCGTATTCCGCCCCCGAGCGATTGACCCCATGCAGCCGCACCGGGCGTCCGGTGGAATCGACGAGGCGGTTCCCCGCGACGTGGATGGTCGCAGGAGGCGCTGCGCTGGTCGAGCCGGTGGGGCTCACACGGCAGGCGACGAGCGCGCCGATCGTCAGGATGGTCCCGCGGCGGATCTGCATGTGGCTCTCTGTATCTTGCCGGAGGACGGCAATTCGCCCGTGACAGCTGTCACGCCGGCACGGGTTGGACGAAACGCCCCGGCGCGACGAACGTAGGACGAGGCGGACATGACGGCACCGATCAGCACCGAATTCCTGGCCCTGCAAGAGGTTCTCGCGGGCCGCTACTCCATCGAGCGTGAGCTCGGGAGAGGCGGCATGGGGATCGTGCTGCTCGCGCGCGACGTGGCGTTGGACCGACCCGTCGCCATCAAGCTGCTCCCGCCCCCGCTCGCTGCCAACCCCGAATCGCGCGACCGCTTCCTCCAAGAAGCGCGCACGGCGGCGGGCCTCTCGCATCCGAACATCGTTCCCATCCATCTCGTCGAGGCGCGGGGCGAGCTGGTCTACTTCGTCATGGGCTACGTCGACGGCGAGACGTTACGGGAACGCGTCGAGCGGTCCGGGCCGCTCACGCCCCGGCTGGCGCTGAAGTTGTTGCAGGAAGTGTCATGGGCCTTGGGCTACGCCCATCAGCGCGGCGTGATCCACCGCGACGTGAAGCCGGACAACATCATGATCGAGCGCGCCACCGACCGCGCCCTCGTCACGGACTTCGGGATCGCGCTCGGCACGCGGGACACGGGCAGCTCCGGGGGCCAGGTCATCGGCACCGCCCGCTACATGAGTCCCGAGCAGGCGTGCGGGGAGCCGGTTGACGCGCGCAGCGATCTGTACTCGCTGGGGGCGACGTTCTTCTTCGCCCTCACGGGCCGGGCGCCGTTCGAGGGATCCACGCTGCCCGCGATCCTCGCCAAGCAGGTCGCCCAGCCCGCCCCGCTGGTGCAGTCGGTGCGGCCCGAGCTGCCGGCCAAGATCGGGGCCGTCATCGACCGCTGCCTCCAGAAGGCCCCGGCCGATCGGTTCCAGACCGGAGATGACCTCGCTCGCGTGGTGGGCGAGGCGCGGGGTCGCGAGTTCCGCGCGCCGCCGCTGATACGCGCCTTCGTGCGCAACGCGCAGGTCTCGACGATGGTGCTGCTCGCCCTCGCCCTGGCGAACCAGACGATTACGGCGAGCCGCACCGGCGTGAGCGTGTCGTTCGGAGGCCCCGGCTTGATCGGGATCATTCTCCTGTTTCAGCTGGTCGTGGTGGCCCGGCGCCTGCTGCGGGACGGCTACGCCTTCGAGGACATCCGCGCTGCCTTGCTGGCCGAGTCGCAGGTGCAGGCCGAGGAGGCCGACGTCATCAAGCAACGCCGTTTGCTCCGCCGGCTCGACACGTTGTGGTACAGGCTGTGGGCCGGGCGCGCGGGGCGCTCGTTCTTCCGGGTGGCGGGGATCGGTCTCAAGGTTTCCGCCCGGCCTGCGCTGGCCGGCGTCGAGCACACCGAGCTGCTGCTGGGCCGTTCGGCGCTCAACGCCTACAATGAGCTACCCGATGCGGCGCGCGACGTGGTGCCGGATGTCCCGCAGGTGCTCCGGCAGCTCGAGGCGGGGGCGGAAGCGTTGCGCGCGCGCGGCGAGACCGGCGAGCGGCTCACGGAAGCCGTGGCCGCGCTCGAGCACCTCCGGGTCGCGCTGGTCCGGCTGCAGGCAGGGGAGGGGTCGGTTCCCGACCTCACACTGGCGCTCGAGCGCGCGCGCGAAATCGGGGCGCACGTCGACGCCCGACTCGAAGCGGCGCGCGAGGTGGAGCAGCTATTGAAGTAGATGGTACAGGGCCGCGGCGTTGTCACGCAGGACCATGCGTGCCAGCGCGCGCGCCCGCGCTCGGTCGATGTCGCCGTCCCGCAGCATGGCGGTGAGCGCCATCGCGAGCGCGCGCCGCGCCGTCGTCGCGGCGACGAACGCACCCGCTTCCCATCCTTGCCCGGGACCTCCCTCGAACGCGTCCGTCCCGAAGAGGACCTTGTCGGGCCAGCGGGCGAGCCACGGGCGCAGCACCTGGGCCAGCTCCGCCGGCTCCAGGATCAAGTCCAGCATCGAGATGTCGGCGTAGACGTTTGGCTTCCCGAGCATCGCTTCCGTTTCGCCGACCACGGGCCAGCCGCCGTGGATGATCACGAAGTTGGTCCGCCGCAGCGTCGAGTCGTTGAACACGGGCTCCAACAGTCCGGCGGTGGCGCCCCGCGCCGTGTAGAAGCCGCCGAAGGTTTCGAGCACGTGGAGGTGGACGGCGAGATCCTGCCGCCCCGCCTCCGCCGCGATCACCCGAAAGAGATAGTCGACGAGCGCCTTGTACTCGGCGCGCGTCGGGGCCCCGCCTCCGGCATAGCGCGCGTAGACATTCTGCGCTTGGCCCTCGTCGGGGTCGCCGAAGTCGAGCGGCCGCAGGTAGGCGGCCTCGAACTTGATCGCGATCGCGCCGGTTTCCCGCTGCCGCCGGAGGGTGGGGCGGATGACCGTCGCGACGTAGGCGTCGAGGGTGGGCGGGACGCCGTCGAGCCCCAGATCGCGCAGGTATCGCTGCAGCAGGGCGGCTTCCCGCGGATAGAGCGATCGGGTATCCGGCGTGCGGGTCGCCTCGTTGCGCGTGTCGAGCGGAAAGAGCAGCGCGTCGTCGAACGGCACCCAGCGAAACCGCGGCGCGGCGAGCCCCGGTCCCATGGCGATCCGGTTGGCGAGCATCACGTCGATCCCGGCGCGATCGAGCACCCATTCGGGGAACTGCTCGCCGCGCTCACGCAGGATGCGGGTGCGCGCCGCGGCGGCTTGATTCCCGTACAGCGCGCGCGCCGCCTGCGCCCACACGGGGGCATCGGGCGTGAGCCGCCATGGGATCGGGAAGGGTGGGATGCCGTCGAGCGGGAGTGCGTCGAATTCCGTGTCGGCGGGCGCGCCCGGCGCCACGGGTCGCATCGGGTGGGCGTGGTCGTCGATCGCGCGGATCGTCGCGATGTAGGCGGCGAGACCAGAGTCCACCGGCGTCTGCGCCTGCGCTGTGCGGCCGGCGAGCAGGGCACCTAGGAGGACCGCGATCCGGGGTGTCGTGTGACTGGGCATGGTGGGAGAAGCATGTGCACCACACCTCGGCTCCGCCACTAGCTGGAGATCAAATGCATGTGACACAGGCACTTAGGGACCATCACGCGGTTCCCATCCCTTGTCTCGTCGTGGCACACACTCTGCTCCTCTTCCGTGCGACAGGCGAATGCCCCGAACCGTGCGAGCATCAGCCTCGGGTCGACCGAGGTTTCGATTCCCCGTCCTTCCCCTACCGGGACGGGGACTGCTCTTCGTGCCCGTGATCCTCGCCACGACGACCTGCCGCCTCGAACAGCTGGTGATTCATCCCCAGGGGGCGTTGTTATGCGTCACGCCGTCGCTGCCCGACACGTTGGCGGACTCCGCCGCGGCCGGCAGCGGCGTGCGACGCAGCGATTCGATCAGCATCACGAACTGCGGCGGCGGGGAGCTGCGGTGGACGGCGGCGGTGCAACGCGGCAGTGCGTGGCTCGCGGTGCAGCCCGACTCCGGCGCCGTGGGTGTGGGCAGCCTGTCCCCGCAGGTGATGTTCGATCCCGCCGCCCTCGGTGCGGGGGTGTACCGCGACACGATTCTCGTCAACTCCACCACCGGGAACGGCGTCGCTCTCATCCCGGTGCGCTTCGACATCCACCCGTGCCGTGTGGCACCGCTCACCATCGGCGATTCCGCCGCCGCGACGTTGACGCCGGCGGATTGCGGCGCGCCGCACCGGCCCGGGAGCTACGCGCGCCTCTACGGCTTTCCCGGCGCGGTGAACGACTCGGTCTCGATCGGAGTGGCCGCTATCTACGATGCCTACGTCGCGCTCGACACCGCGCTGGAGCCAGGTTCGGCTCCACTGGCCGAAGCAACCCAGTGTCTCGGCGCTTCAGGGGAGGCGTGCCTCTTCTATCAGCGCCTGCCGCGCAACCGCTCCTACGTCATCGAAGTCAGCAGTGCGGACTCGGGTGACTCGGGGGCCTTCGCGTTGCACCTGGTGCATCCGCGGTTGCCCGACGTGCCGCAGTCCCTCGACCAGCGCCTGCCCGACTCGGTGACCAGCGTGAGCCCCGGCGCGACCGTCGGCCAGACCAGCATCCTGTTGCGCGCCTTCCTCACGGATCCCGATCTCGGGGACTCGCTGCATCTGGAAGGAGAGGTCCGGCCCGTCACCGTGGGGTTCACCGGTCCCAACGTGCCGAACGGCCCGGCGGTGGCCAACGGCCACACCGCCTGGCTGAGCGTCGCCGGTTTGAGCGACAAGACGTCCTATCACTGGCGCGTGCGGGCCGGGGACAACACCGGACGATCGGGGGCGTGGGCGTCCCCGGGGGGAAATCCCGACTTCGTCGTCAACGTGTCGCACCCGCCGCGCGCGCCGACGGCGCTGGGGCAGGCACGGGGTGACGGCACCGGCATTCTCACCGGCGCCGTGACGGACACGAATATCGTCATCCTGAGCGGCGTCGTGTCCGATCCCGATCCCGGGGACCTGCTCCGGCTCGACGTCGAGGTTCGACCTGTGGGGACCGGGTTCACGGGCCCGACGCATTCGAGCCCGGCGGCGCAGGATGGCGGGCAGATGCAGGCGGTCGTCGGCCCGCTCCCGGGCGCCACGTCCTATCATTGGCGCGCGCGGGCGGTGGATCAGTCGGGCGATACGAGCGCCTGGGTCGCGTACGGCGGGAACGCGGAGGCCGCCACCGACTTCGCTGTCGCAGCCGCGAACCGGCCGGACCCGCCCACACTCCTGGCTCAGCGGCAGAGCGGCGACGGCTCGCCGATTCCAGTGGGCGGCACCGCCGTGGCGAACACGGTCGTCTTGAGCGGCGTCGTGAGTGAGCCCAACGCGGGCCGCTCCGTGCTGCTCGATGTGGAAGTCGTGCCGGTCGGCCAGGCGTTCACCGGCCAACCCACCTCCTCGAGTCCCCTGGGGCCGAGCGGGAGCACGGCGACCGTGACGGTGGGTCCGGTGATCGAGAACGTCGGCTACCATTGGCGGGCCCAGGCCCGGGACGACGGAGGACGCACCAGCGGCTGGGTCACGTTCCCCGAAGCCCCGGGGAATCCCGAGAGCGATCCCGATTTCACCTACCGGGTCCTGTCGCCCCCGGTGCGGCTCGTCTTTACGGTCCAGCCGACGTCGACCCGGTTCAACACCCCGATCGCGCCTCCGGTCGTCGTGACGGCGCAGGACGCCAACGGACAGACGAGTATCGGGTTCAGCGGCACCGTCACCATGAGCCTCAACACCAACCTGGCCGGCGGGACGCTCACCGGTACCACGACCGTCACCGCCGTCGCCGGGGTGGCGATGTTCTCGGACCTGCGCATCACCCGGCCGGGGATCCTCTACAGCCTGCGCGCCGCGACGACTGGACCCGTGCTGTCGGTCGTCAGCGCATCGTTCAACATCACTCGCAAGTGACCGCACGCTTCCGTCCCACGCTACATTACGGGATGCGCAGGCGATGGCGGATCGTGTTGGCGGCGGGCCTCGTGGTCGGGGTGGCCGGCTGCGCGACGGCGCTCAACTACACCGGCGAGGGTCCACGCTACGCCGGCGCACTCACCCCGCGGCCGGCGTCGGACGTGGTGGCGCTGCACCTCGTCACGTTCAATATCCGGTTCGCGCGCCAGATCGATTCGGCGATCGCGCTGCTCGGCTCGGCCGGGCCGCTTGCCGCGGCCGACATCATCACGCTGCAGGAGATGGATGCTCCCGGGACGAGTCGTATCGCTCAGGCGCTCGGCATGTCCTACGTCTACTATCCCGCGACTGTGCATCCCAAGACGGGCCGGGACTTCGGCAACGCGATTCTGTCGCGCTGGCCGATCATCGCCGATGCGAAGATCGTACTGCCGCATCTGGCCCGGTTCGGCAAGACCGAGCGCATCGCGACGGCGGCGACGATCCTGGTGGGTGACACGCCGATCCGGGTGTACAGCGTGCATCTGGCGACCTTCGTGTCCGAGGGTCCGGGCTCGAGGCGGGACCAGGTGGCTGCCGTGCTGGCGGACGCCGCGGCCTATCCCCGCGTCGTGGTGAGCGGCGACATGAACAACCACGGTATCGGTCGGGAATTCGTGGCTCGAGGGTTCCGCTGGCCGACGGAGCACAATCCGCATACCGAGCACTTCTGGAACTGGGACCACATCTTCCTGAAGGGGCTCGCGCTGAGCGACAGCGGCGCCACCGGTGTGGTGCGCGACAATCGTCATGCCAGCGACCACAAGGCCGTGTGGGCCGTGATCTCCCTGGTCGCTCCATCAGCGCCCGAACCGTCGGTAGCGGCTCCCTAGAACCCGCCGTCAGGAGATTCGCATGCGCAACCGTCTCTGCGCCTTCGCCACGCTGCTGTTCGCGACGACCGCCCGGGCGCAGCAACCTCCCGCCACACCAGCCTTCAGCTTCGAAGAAGTGATGATCCCGATGCGCGACGGGGTCCGGCTGCAAACGGTGATCCTGACGCCGACCGATCGGCCGGGACCGCTGCCGATCCTGTTCCGCCGCACACCCTACGGTGTGCCCACGGGTCCGCTCCCGGTGGTGCCCGCCAGCTTCAAACAGCTGGCGCAGGACGGCTACATCTTCGTGATCCAGAACCTGCGGGGGCGTTTCAAGTCGGAAGGCGTCTTCAAGCTGAGCTCGCAGGTGGACCTGACGGATTCGACCGCGACGAACGAGACGACCGACGCCTACGACAGCATCGAATGGCTGGTGCATCACGTGCCGAACAACAACGGCAAGGTCGGCATGTACGGCG
>JBGPHP010000049.1:0-17034 GCA_041484445.1 Gemmatimonadota bacterium | reverse complement strand
CTTTTTGGGGCGCGCCATCTCCGGCGCGCCCCATCTGTCTCCCGGGAGACTCGTGAACCGGTTCCATTCCTCCGTGGCCGCGGCCGCGTTCGGCCTCGCCGCGAGCGGCTGCGCCTTGACCTTCGATTCGGCCCACCTGGGAGTGCCCGTCACGATGGCGTCGTCGGCGCGCACCACGGCCACCGGCACGCCGTTCCGGGTGACGCGCCATCCGCTGTTCGTCGTCTGGGGGGCCTTCACCGCCGGTGAGCCGCGCCTCGAGGACGTGCTCGCGGGTCAGCTGGGGGCGGGGGCGAGCGTCGCCGATCTGCGCATCCGGGTCCGGGCCCGCTGGAGCGATCTGTTGATCACCGCGCTCACGGCCGGGTTGTTTTCGCCGCGCTCGGTCACCTTCGAAGGCGTGGTGGTGGGAGCGCCGGCTCCAGCAACGCAATAACGAGCGCCGCGGTGCGGGCCGCCGCGCCGCGTCCTTCCCGGACCACCGCCGCACCTGACGCGCCGGCCCGCGCCCGGCCCCCGGCATCGCGTCGCCACCGCGTCCACAACTCCTGCAGCGCCTGCCGTCCCTCGGCCGGAAGGGCGACGGCGGCACCGCGGTCGATCAGCGTCCCGGCGTCGCGGCTCATGCGCCAGCGCGGGCCGAACGCGACCGGCACACCGAACACCGCCGGCTCGAGCACCGAGTGCAGTCCCGCCCGGTGATATCCCCCCCCGACATACGCCGCCTGCCCCAACGCATACAGGTCGGCGAGCACGCCCGTCTGATCCACCACCACGAGCGGCGCTGCGTTCGGCGCCGCTCCGCTGAGCAGGTGCGACAGCCGGACCGGCTGGGGTAGCCCGGCGGCGCGCGCGGCGCGCTCGATCCCACCGAGGTGCCCCGGCGTGGGCTCGTGCGGCGCCAGGAGGAGACGGGCGGGCTCGCCGCGCGCGCGCATTCCTGCGAAGGCGGGCAGCACCACGGCCTCGTCGGCCGGCCATGTGGATCCCGCGACGATCGTAAACGTCTCCCCGCCGCCGCCCGCTGCGAGGGACGCCAACGGTTCCCGCGCGCGGTCGAGCCGCTCGGCGCGTTGCGCGACGCTGTCGTAGCGCGCGTCGCCCGTGACCGCGATCGCCCCGGGCCGGGCTCCGAGACGCTCGAGGCGCGTGGCGTCCTCCGGAGCGATGGCGCCGATCCGGTCCAGAGCGGCGTAGGCGGGGGCCGCCCAGCCACGCGCGGGCCAGGCGAGCCGGGAGCTGGATTCGGCCACGGAGGCCGAGACGAGCCCGAGCCGGACGCCCCGGGCGGCTGCGGCGAGTGTGAGCTCCGGCCAGACGTCGAGCTTCCCGAACACCAGCGCCGTCGGCGCGAGGGCGTCGAGCGCGGCCGTCACCTCGCGCGGGCGATCCCACGGCAGGTAGTCGGCGAAGTCGACCGGCAGGCTCTGCGAGAGCGCCAGCGCGGATGGAGAGAAGAAGGAATAGGCGAGCTGCCAGCCGGGGCGCTCGGCTCGCAGCGCTTCGATCACCGGGCGGGTCTGGAGTCCCTCGCCCACCGATGGTGCATGGAACCAGACCAGCGGGCGCGCGCGGTCGCGGTGGGCGGCACCCCAGGCCTGATAGCGATCCCCAAGGCGACTCCGCCCAGCCATGCCCCGGGCCAGCTTGGCGTTGAGTCGTGCCCCAACGCGTGCGGCGCCGACGGCGGTCGCCACCGCCAGACGGTACCACCGTGAGGGCTGGGACGGGCCCCCCCCCATCATCAGGGTCGCGGAGCGGCCTTCGCGCGGTAGATCGAGTCGAGGATGCGGGAGAACTCCTCGGGCGGAATGGCGCCCTGGGCCAGTCCTCCCTCGATATAGAAGCTGGGGGTCGCGTTGGCGCCCGCCCGCACCGAGCCCTGGGCATCTTTGGCGATGGCATCGATCGTCGCCCGCGAATCGACGCAGCTCACCAGGGAGTCGTGCCCGATCCCGGCGGAATCGGCGAGCGAGATGAGCCGCGGGAGCGGGCGGTCGAGGGATGCCCAGTCGTCCTGGTGTGCGTACAGGGCGTCGTGCATCGCCCAAAACCGGTGCTGGCGGGCGGCGCACATGGCGACCTGTGCCGCCGCCACCGCGTTCTTGTGGATCGAGCTCAGCGGGAAATTCACGAACACCCACCGGACCTTGCCCGGCTGGATGAAGTCCCGGTCGATCACCGGGAGCGTCGTCAGCGCGAATTGGCGGCAGGCCGGGCACTGAAAGTCCCCCATTTCGTAGACCGTCACGGGGGCGTTGGGGCTCCCCTTGGTGCGGGCGGCGATGGGATCGGCCTGTTGGAGGGCGCCGGAAGGAACGAGGAGGCCGGCAACGAGCAGCAGGGCAGTGGGTCGCATGCTTCTACAATAACGGGACGCACGGGCTTTCGCGCCCGGACGGGGTCCAATCCGGCTGGTGGGTCGAGGGACGGGGGTGGCGGGTCGGGAGCGTGCGGGGGCCTAGCGACCGTTTATGGCCGATGCTATATGGAGCACCGGGTGCCGCATGCAGCGCGGCAACCCGTCGCGTGACGACGTCCTCCCTAGCCGTTGGGTGTCGGCGCGCTCTTCACAACGAGGCAGGACGAGAACGGAATCGAGCCGTCGGGGGTCAATGCCCGGCGGCGCGCGGCGTTGATCGAGTTCGCGTGCGTTGGTGCCGCAGGCGCCGTCGCGCGCGAGGTTTGCGTTCACATCGCAACGCGGAGGGCCTATGCGCAACTCATTTCGTCGGTTGGTGCTCCTGGCCGCCGGTCTGGTGCTCGCGCCCCGAGGGGTGGCGGCGCAAGAGCCGATCACCCTGAGTGGACGGGTGTTCACGGAGGCTGGGGTTCCGCTCGGTTACGCCGAGGTCGTGATCCCATCGCTCGGGCTCGGGGCCGTCACCCGCGACGACGGCCGATACGCCATCGTGGTCCCCGGCGCGCGTGCGGTGGCCGGGCAGACGATCGGGGTGACGGCGCGACGTCTGGGCTACAAGGCCGTGACCTTCCAGCTGACCTTGGCACCGGGCATCGTCGAACACGATTTCAACCTCGGGCTCAACCCGCTGCAGCTGGGCGAGATCGTCGCGACGGGCGCCGGGACGTCCACGGCCGCGGAAAAACTGGGCAACGTCCGCAACACCGTGGACTCCGGGGCCATTCAGCGGAGCAACGAGTCCAACGTCGTCGCCGCCTTGTCGGCCAAGGCGCCGAACGTCGAAGTCGTGTCCTCCGGTGGCGAGCCGGGAGCCTCGGCCTACATCCGGATCCGCGGTGCACGCACGCTGAGCGGCAACAGCCAACCGCTGTTCGTGGTGGATGGGGTGCCGATCGATAACTCGACGACGTCGAACGGCAATTGGGATCCCCAGGATGGCTCCGGACCCGCGGACGGCACGACGCAGCAGAACCGGGCGATCGACCTCAATCCCAACGACGTCGAATCGGTGGAAATCCTGAAGGGCGCGGCGGCCGGCGCGATTTATGGCGCACGCGCCGCGCAGGGCGTCGTGCTCATCACGACGAAATCCGGCCGGGCTGGACCGACCCACTTCTCACTGCGGAGCTCGGCCTCGGTCGACAGAGAGAGCCGGAGCTATCCGCTTCAGAGCCGCTTCGGGCAAGGCGACGGTGGAGTGGCGCCGGCGCCGGGCGTATGTGACGACCCGGGCCAGGGCATCTGCCGGCGCAGCTGGGGTCCGGACCTCCTCGGATCCGGCACGCCGGTGTTCGACCATTCGCGCGAAGGGTTCACGACGGGCCATCAGATCGAAAACGCGATGACGATCTCCGGCGGGAACGACCGGACGACGTTCTACCTGTCGGGCGAAAACGCCTACAACAACGGCGTGTTCGTCGGCCCGAACGACCGGTTCTCCCGGACCACGTTCCGGGTGAAGGGGTCGCATCGCCTGACCGACAACCTGCGTGTCCAGGCCAATCTTGCCTACGCGGACACCCGCGGCGCCTTCGTACAACGCGGCAACAATGTCAACGGCATCCAGCTCGCCCTGCTGCGGACGCCGCCCGACTTCAACAACAGTCCCTATCTCGACCCGGTGACCGGCTTTCACCGGTCCTACCGGCTGCAACACCCCACCGAGCTGGTGCAGGACCGCGGGTTCGACAACCCGCTGTACATCCTCTATGAGCAGCGGAACCGCTCGAACGCGGGGCGGATGATCGGGAATGCGTCGGCCGAGTATCTGGCGAGCTCGTGGCTGCGGATCAACTACACGCTTGGCTCGGATTACTCCAACGATGAGCGGTTGGAGGGGTGTCCGATTTCGGCGTCGGATGTCTGCTTCTCCGGGCGGGTGATCGAAGGAAAGCTCATCAACTACCAGATCGATCAGTCGATCACCGCGGCGGCCACCTATCATCTCAACGAGCACGTCTCCGGCGAAGTGACGCTCGGCAACAACCTGAACTCCCGGGTGTTCCGGCAGATCGGCGTGGTCGGACGCACGCTCGTCGCGCCGCAACCCTTCAAGCTCTCGAACACCGTGTTGCGCGATCCCCCGATCGACGCCGAGACCGACATTCACGGCGTGTCGTTCTTCGGTCAGGGGTCGATCGACCTGTACGACCAGCTGCACCTCACGCTCGCCGCGCGGAACGACGGCTCGTCGACCTTCGGCTTGCAGAACCAGCGCACCTGGTTCCCGAAAGGCAGTGTGGCGTGGGAGTTCACGAAGGCCTTGGCCCCCCGTTCGTGGCTGCAGTTCGGGAAGCTGCGTCTCGCGTACGGCTCGGCCGGCACCCAACCTACTCCCTATCTGACCTCGACGATTTTCTCCAGCGCCCTGCTGTCCGGGATCGCGCAGGGGACCGGAAACACCCCGAATCAGGGCGGTTTCGGCGGCCTCGCGACCGGGACGACCCGGGCGGCGTCGTCTCTCAAGCCCGAGCTGACCACGGAGCTCGAGGGCGGGTTCGACCTCAGCCTGCTGCAGGACCGGCTCGACGCGCATTACACCTACTACGATGCGCGAACGAAGGACATGATCATCCAGATCCAGCTGCCCCCGTCCACCGGATATACCAGCGAAGCGCGCAACGCCGCTCGGATGAAGAACTCGGGGCACGAAGTGTCGCTCAATTTCCGCCCGTTGACGACGATGGACTACGGCTGGGACGTCGGCCTGCAATGGGCCCGGAACCGCAGCCTGGTGCAGGATCTGGCCGGCGCCTCGTTCTACATTATCCCCGGCTCATTCGCCGGGACCAACGGCAACGTGGCGATCGTGGGGCAGCCGCTCGGCGTGATCTACGGTTACGGCTTCGTGCGTTGCGGCATCAGTGATCCGGCGGTCATTCCCGATCCGACGGCCTGCAACGGCGCGCCGAAAGGCGCGATGTACATCGACACTAACGGCTTCCCGCTCGACGACCCGAACGCCCGGGTGGTGGGCGACCCGAATCCGAAGTGGACCGGGAGCCTGAGCACCTCGTTCCGGTGGCGCAAGCTGCGGGTGAGCGGCCTGCTGGACATCCGGCACGGCGGGGAAATGTGGAACGGGACGAAAGGCGCCCTGTGGAGCTATGGTACCCATAAGGACACCGAGCAGCGTGCCACGTGCGACGAGAACGACGTCTGCAGCGGGAACGACAAGGTGTTCGGGCAGGGCGGCTGGTTCGACGGTCCCACGGTCGGGCCGGGGAAGGGCACGCCGGTGCCGATCGGTCAGAACTGGTACCGCGACGGCTCGGGCCCCTGTCCCTTCACCGGGACCAACGACGAGCCGTGTATGGAAGACGCGGGATTCGTGAAATTGCGCGAGATCTCGGTCGCCTACACGTTCGACCAGCCGTGGGTGCGCCGCGCGTTCGGACTCTCCAGCATCGACGTCCGGATCGCCGGTCGCAACCTCCATACGTGGACCAAGTACACCGGCTACGATCCCGAAACGAACCTCACGGGGGCGACGGACTTCCGGGGCGCGGACTACTTCAACAATCCGCAGGCCCGCTCGTTCGTCTTCTCCTTGACCCTGAACCACTAGCCCGGAGGCGACCATGACGCGCTCGATCACCAGCATCGCGATCGTCTCGCTGGGCCTCGGCCTCGGGGCCGCGGGATGCAGCGATTTTCTCAACGGGAACGATCTGATCAACGATCCCAACAACCCCTCCAACGCGACGCTGCAGCAGAGCTTCGTCGCCGTGCAGTCGGGGCAGTTCGGGTTCCAGGAAAGCACCGTCCCGCTCACCGTCTGCATGTGGATGCAGCAATGCACCGGCATCGGGGGTCGTTTCGTCGAGCAGTTCGGCGAATACACGGTCACCGACGGGAGCTTCTCCTTCGACTTCGGCTCGGTCTACTCCGGTGGCGGGCTGATCGACATCCGCCGGGTGGAAGCGGGTGCCCGGGCCATCAACGACAAGTTCTACCTCGGGGTTGGGCAGGTGTGGGAAGCGTTCGTGATGGGCACCGCGGCGGACCTGTGGGGTGACATCCCCTACAGCGAAGCCGTGGGGAACGCGACGACGCCGGGGCTCGACCCGCAGATGCAGGTCTACACCAATATCACAGACCTGCTCGACAGCGCGATCGCCAATATCAGCGCCGGCGGGGGCGGCCCAGGGCCCGCGGATCTGGTCTATGGGTCCGCGGATTCAGTGCCGTTGCAGCGCCTGCGCTGGATCCAAGCGGCGTATACCCTCAAGGCGCGGTTCCTGATGCATACCGCCGAGGTGAACGGCGCGAGCGCGTACACGGCGGCCATCACCGCCGCGAACAACGGCATCTCCAGCTCAGTGGGAGATTTCACGACGAAACACCAGAACGTGACCGGCGAGCAAAACATCTGGTATTCCTTCTCGCTCACCACGTTCGGGCAAGACGTCGTGGCCGGGAAGGCGCTCGCCGATATCATGGTGGCGCGCAGCGATCCGCGCCTGCCGCAGTATTTCGGGCTCAATGCCCTCGGGGGCTACGGTGGTCAGGACGTCAATGTGAAAGTCAGCGACTCGACCGTGTCGAAGCTGATCGGTACGCGGGATGCCCCGGACTTCGCCCAGCCGCTCGTGACCTACGTCGAGAATCAACTGATTCTCGCCGAAGCGAAACATGCGACGGCCGACGATCCCGGAGCGCTGACCAACTTGAATAACGCTCGAGCGGCCGTGCCCCTTCCCGCCCTGGTCGGGATCACGGGCGCAGCGCTGCTGGATTCGATCATGACCGAGAAATACGTGGCGCTGTTCCAGAACTTGGAAGCCTACAACGACTATCGCCGCACGTGCTTCCCGGCGATCACGCCGTTCGCCACGACGGAATTCAACAACCTGGTCCCGGGCCGGCTGTTCTACGGGATAGCCGAAGCCAACGCGAACCCGAATATCCCCAGCCCGTCGACCCAGCTGGCGACGAACGGGTTCCGCAACTCCAACGACCCCGCGGCGTGTCCATAGCGGGTTGGTAAACGATGGTCTAGTTTGGCAAGCGGGGCGGCTCGCGAGTGGCGGGTCGCCCCGTCCGTCTCGCGGTGACGCCGAAACGAGGGCCACGTCCCATGCGGCTTGTGCTGTTTCTGTTCGCGATCTCCGGGGCCGGATGCTACTACTACCGACCGGTCACCACTCTCACGCCGCCCCCGGGCGCGTATGTCGCCGTCGCGCTGACCGACAGCGGGACGGACCACTTCTGGCGCTACCTCGGCCCGGATGTCGGGACGGTCCGCGGCCGGCTGCTCTTTGCCGACGACACGAGCTACGCCGTGGGGGTAGAATCGGTCGAGCTGCGCCACGGCTCGGCACTCGGGTGGAAAGGCGAGCGGGTGGTGCTGCCGCGCTTCTACGTGGTCGGCGTGCAAGGCCGACACTTCTCCGTCGGCCGCAGCGCGTTGGCGGGGGGCTTGTCGCTTGTCGGCATCGTGGCGAGCTACGGCGCGTTCCGGGCCATCCAGGCGGGCGGCGGGGGCGGTGGCGGTGGCGGACCGCCGCGCTAATAGACGCCGACGCTCGACCGTCGCAGGCTGCTCTCCAGCGTCCACTCGATGTATTGCCCGGGCTGCAGCACGAGCGTTTCGCTGCGCACGGCTTCCGGGCTCCCGATCGCGTCGGCGAGGAGGGCGATCTGCCGCGACGCGCCCAGCAAGCGAGCCGTCAAGAGAAACTCCTGTGTGGTGGTCGCGGTGACCGTGCCGACATGCGTGCGCTGGCCGTCATGCAGGATGTAGATGTCCACGTCCAGCCAGTGGTGGTTGACGACCCGTAACACGAACTCCTCGGCGGACATAGGAGCCGGGGCAGGGGCGGGCGCGCGGCGGGACCGCTGGCCGCACCCGGAGGTGTGGACCAGCAGCAGCAGCGCCGCGCCGGCAGCGGACCGGCACCATCCGGGACGTAGCATAGACCGAGCCCAACTTACCGCTCCGGGGGGACGGTGTCAGCGGTGGCCCCGGCCCCCGGGAATCCCTACGTAGTGCTACCCTTGTGACCTTCCGCTTTTTGGTGCCAGAATTAGTACTACGGAATCGGCCGGCGTCGGTCCGGCCGAGGCCGTCTCCAGGGAATCGAAGTGCCGTCGCGCGCCCAGGTGTTCACTCAAGCCGTTGAGTGCCGGGCCGCGAGAATGATAGATGACAATGGAACGTCGCAGGGCACCGCGCGTGTCGTCCCCGGCGAGTCGTCGGGGGACGCCCGGTGTTGTTGGCCCACTCGCCGAAAGGAGGGCGGCATGGGGTTTCGCGCTGTGCGTCGGAGATCGGTTCTCTATCCCACAGGATGCAGATATCGCCGGGAGGCGTGCGCCTGAGTCGTGGCGTGCGACCTCCCGATTCCGCATCCGTGGTGTGATTGGACGGACATCGAGAACTTCGAAACGACCTTGAGGAGAGACGACCATGCGATTTACCAGTGGTAATACCAGGCTCGGCGCACTGCTGGCGGCCGTGTTGCTCGTCGGATGGACGAGCATCGCAGCGGCACAGCAGGGCTCGATCACGGGCATCGTGACCGATCAGCTGAACAACTCGCCGGTAGCGGGCGCCCGTGTGCTACTCGGCAACACCAACCGCACCGCCGTGACCAATACGAGCGGCCGGTTCGCCCTGGTGGCGGTGGCGGCGGGCTCCTACGAGCTGCGCGTCATCGCGGTCGGGTACGCGAGCCAGACGCGGGTCGTGCAAGTCGCGGTCGGCGGCTCGGCGAGCGCGGACTTCAGCCTGCCCCGCGCGGTGATCACGCTGGACGAAGTGGTGGCCAGCGCCGCGGGCGGTGTGCAGCGCGCCCGCGAATCCGGCAACTCGGTCACCAACATCGATCTGCCCAAGGCGATCGAGAACCAGACGGTTTCGAACTTTGCCGACGCGTTGTCGGGGCGGGCGGCGGGCGTCCAGGTGCTGCAGTCGGGCGGGACGGTCGGAACGGGGACGCGGATCCGCATCCGCGGCCAGACCAGCCTCTCCCTTTCGAACGAGCCGGTCTATTACGTGGACGGCGTGCGGGTGGAGAGCGGCGACAACTCGCTGTCGGTCGGGACCGGCGGCCAGGCGCCCTCGCGCGTCAACGACATCAACCCCGAAGACATCGCCAACGTCGAAATCGTGAAGGGGCCCTCGGCCAGCACGCTGTACGGCACGCAGGCGGCCAATGGCGTGGTGCGCATCACCACCCGGCACGGCCTGGCGGGCCGCGCCCGCTGGCGGGTGTATTCCGAAGGCGGCATGCTGTCGGACAAGAACAACTACCCCACCAACTTTTTCAGCTGGGGGCACACGGCCACCAATCCCGCGCTGCAATGCCGGCTGCAGACGGCCGCGACCGGAACCTGCACGATCGACAGCCTGAGTTCGTTCAACGTGTTGGAGGACCCGAAACAGACGTTCATCGGCACCGGCTATCGGGGCCAGGGCGGCTTGCAGGTCTCGGGCGGCAGTGATCAGGTCCAGTACTACGTCTCCGGTGACTATCAGGACGAGCTGGGCACCTATCGGCTGTCCGACTTGGAGTACAGCCGGCTGACCGTCCGGTCGGGCGGCACCGCGCCTCCTTATCAGGTGTACCGGCCTAACGAGCTGAAACAGACCAGCCTGCGGTCCAACATCCACGCGGCGCCGATGTCGACGCTCGATTTCACGGGTAGCCTCGGCATCGTGCAGAGCCGTGGCCGCGTGCCGCAAAACGACAACAACGTGACCGGCGTGCTGCCGAGCGGCCTGTTCGGGCGCGGCGTGCCGACCTCGCCGGCGATCTACGGGTTCTTCCTCCCGGGCGACGTGTTCCAGATCCTGGTGCAGCAGGATATCAGTCGCGTCACGGGCAGCTTCGGCACCGACTGGCGGCCCACCACCTTCTTCACGGCACGGGGCAGCATCGGGGTGGACTACACGGGGCGCACCGACATCCAGTTCCAGTCGCGCGGCCAGGGGACGAACTTCTCGAATTTCTTCCAGGGTCGTCGTGCTGACAACCGGTTCAGCATTCTCCACTATACCGGCGACGTGGGCGGTACGGCGGCGTTCAATCTGACCCAGACGCTGACGTCCAAGACGTCGGTCGGGTTCCAGTACCTGAAGGACAACTTCTTCGGCGCCAACGCCAGCGGCACGAACCTGCCGCCCGGCGGGAACGCGATCACCGGCGCCGCGGTGCGTGATGCCAGTGAGACCACGACGCTTGCGGTGACGCTCGGCACCTACGTGGAACAGACGTTTGGATGGCGCGACCGAGTATTCGTGACCGCCGGGCTGCGCAACGACCGCAACAGCTCGTTCGGCAGCAAGTCGCGCTCGGTCGTGTATCCCAAGGTGCAGGGCTCGTGGGTGATTTCGGACGAGTCGTTCTATCCCCGCGCCCTCCCGATGAGCAACCTGAAGCTGCGCTTCGCCTACGGCGCATCGGGCCAACAGCCGGGGTCGGTGGACGCGCTGCTGTTTTATGCGGCGCAGACGGCGACCGTCTTCTCGGGTGCCACGGCCAGCAGCCAGCCGGGCATCGACAAGGCCGCGTTTGGGAACAGCTCCCTCAAACCGGAGCGCTCGGCCGAGTTCGAGGGTGGGTTCGACGCGGGGTTGTTCCATGATGTCGCGCGGCTCGAGGTCACCTACTACAACAAGACGACGCACGACGCGCTGGTGAACCGGCGTCTGCCGCCGTCCGTCGGCATCGGGACCGGTACCGCGGCGCAGCGCTTCGAGAACATCGGCTCGGTGCGCAACAGCGGGATCGAGGCGCAGCTCAGCGTGACCAAGAACATCACGTCGGGCATCGGCCTGGACGCGGCGTTGAGCTTCGCGCGCAATACGAACAAGCTGCTCAGCCTGGGCACCGGGATTCCGCCGATCGTCAACGGCGAATTCCGCGAAGTGCCGGGCTTCCCCCTGTTCGGATTCTGGGACCGGCCCATTACCGGGTTCAACGACGCGAACCAGAACGGCATCATCGAGGTGAGCGAGGTGACCGTCGGGCCCACCGCCGTCTTCCTCGGCTCTTCGATTCCCAGGACGTCGATTTCGCTGAACGCGGGATTCACGCTGTTCCACAACCGCGTGCGGCTTGGCGGGCAGCTCGACTATCGCGGCGACTGGAAGGCCTACAATCTGACCGAGCGGTTCCGCTGCGTCGGTATCGCCCCGTTCAATTGTGCGGGCGTGAACGACACGAAGGCGTCGTTCGCCGAGCAGGCTCGGGCCGTCGCCGCCGGCAGCTCCGCCCTCTTTTTCACGCAGGCCGGCTACATCGAGAGCGGCAATTTCCTGAAGCTGCGGGAAGCGTCGGTGACCTACTTCGCGCCCGAGGCGTGGGCGCACGTCATCCGGGCCACGTCGATGCAGATCTCCGTCACGGGACGGAATCTGATCAAGTGGACCAACTACAGCGGTATCGACCCGGAGCTGAACGGCAACGGGCAGTCCGACTTCCAGGACGACTTCCTCACGGCGCCCCCGGTGCGCACGCTGGCCGTACGCGTGTCGCTGGGCTTCTAGGGGGCGGGCCATGAGAACCACATACGCAGGAGCACCGACCATGAATGCCAGGCGTGGCCCCCGGGCGGCGGGCGGTATCGCGCTCGCCGCACTCGCCGCGGTCGTACTCGCGGCGTGCTCGGGTCTGCTCGACGTGAAGGATCCCGACATCATCAACCCGCCCGACGTCAACAATCCCGACGGCGCCGTGGCGGCCTACAACGGCGGCATCGGCGACTTCGCCTTTGCCAACGACGGCGACAACGGCGCCATCGAAGGCCAGATCCTCGTGAGCGGGGTGCTGACCGACGAATACGCCGATGCCGAAACCTTCCCGACGCGGATCGAATACGACTCGCGCGCGATGAGCGAGCAGAACGGGACGCTCGCGCAGGTGTTCTTCAACCTCGCGAAGGCCCGCGTCGCGCTGGAGGGGGCCACGGCGGCATTGCAGACCTACGCCCCGACCCCCACGTCGCGCATCGGCGAGACGCTGGCGCTCGCCGGCTTCACCTACGTGTACTTCGGGGAGAACTACTGCTCCGGGGTGCCGTTCAGCGAGCGTCTGCCCGACGGCTCCATCGATTACGGGCAGCCGCTGGCGACGGATGCGATCTTGGACCGGGCCATTGCCCGGTTCGACGCGGCGACCGGCGCCACGACGGCGGCGAACATCTTGAACCTGGCCGCGATCGGGAAAGGACGGGCGCTGCTGGACAAGGGCGATTTTGCCGGCGCCGCGGCCGCCGTGGCCGCTGTACCGACCAATTTCGCCTATCAAACCGCCCACTCGATCAGCTCGAACCGCCAGTACAACGGTGTCTTCGTATTCAACAACCAGGCGCCGAACGGCACTGGCCGGTTCTCGGTGGCGGACGTGGAAGGGACGAACGGCCTGAATTTCCGCAGCGCCGGCGATCCCCGGGTCGTCGCCCCGCAGAATCTGTTTGGCTTCGACGGCACGTCCCCGCTGTTCGTGCTGACCAAGTACACGTCGGCATCGAGCCCGGTGAACGTGGCCAGCGGTCTCGAGGCCCGGCTCATCGAAGCCGAAGCCCTACTGCACGGCGGAACGCCGGCAGCGGCGGTCACAAGCCTCAACACGCTCAGGGCCGACGCCGCCAACAACGGCGGATTCACCCTGGCGGCGTTGCCCGATCCGGGCACTGCGGTGGGTCGTGAGGACCTGATGTTCCGGGAGCGGGCCTTCTGGTTGTTCGCGACGGGACACCGGCTGGGTGATTTGCGGCGTCTGGTGCGGCAGTATGCGCGCACCGCGGCGGCCGTGTATCCGACGGGCGTCTACGTCCATACCAACACGGTGTACGGCAACAACACCGAGCTGGTGGTCCCGTTCGACGAGCGGAACAACCCCAACTTCACGGGCTGCGACAACAACACCCCGTAGGTGAGGGTGGCAGGTCGTGAAAACGACACGCGGGGGAGTCGGTAGCTCGACTCCCCCGCGTTCACATCCCCTCCAGTCGGACCGCTCAGGTCATGCCGATCTTGGTCCAGATGCGGATTACGCCCTTGGTCGCGTTAGTGCCGTAATAGGTTGTCGCGTCGATGCCGGAGAGCACTTCGATCTCGTACAGATCCGACGCCGGCATGCTGCCCAGCACCGTGAAATCGATCATCTCGACGCCGTCCACCAGGATCATCGGCTGGTCGCGCAACACGATGCTCGAGCGCCCACGATGATCGACGCGAGCCGGCCGGCCGCGGTTGCCTTCGTTGAAGTTGAAGAAGGGGACCGTGCGCCGCAGGGCGTCCCACGCCGTCCGGGCGCCCGAGTGCTCGATGGCCTTCTCGGTGATGATGCGCCGTCCGTCGGGCGTGACGAGGATATCGTCCGCCGCGCGGCTGGTCGCGCGGCCGCACGCCACGGCGAGGCTCACGACGGAGACGAAGGCGACGATCGACTTGGGGTGGGGCATGGGACCTCGAGGGTCCGGAGTGTACAGGCCATGTTAGCGTGCCGGCGGGCGGCGTCAAGCAGGCGAGGCACGCCAATCGTCGTTAGTTTCCCCCCCGCGCCATGCAACTACTCCTCCTGCTCCTGCTTGCGCAGGTCGGCGGGGACTCCCTCCCCCCCCCGCGCGGTTTCGTCAACGACTTCGCCGGGGTCATTCCCCCCGCCGTGGCCGCTCGCATGGAGGGCATGCTGCGGGAGGTGCAGGACAAGACCGGTGGCGACATCGCCGTCGTCACGCTGCCCGACCTGGGGGGCCGCGAGGCCGGCGACGTGGCACTGCAGCTCGGTCGCCAATGGAAGCTCGGGGGAATGGGGGAGGCGGGTGACTCGGCCCGGAACCTGGGGGTCGTGGTGCTCGTCGTGCCCCGCCAGAACCATCAACCCGGCACCGGCGCTGTCTTCATCGCGACGGGGAGGGGCGCCGAGGGGTTTCTCCCCGATGGGCGAGTGGGGCGCATTCGCGACGCGATGTTGCCCTTCTTCGCGCAGGAAGATTACGGCGGCGGCCTCGAGGCCGGGGTCGGCCTGTTGATCCAGGCGTTCGCCGAGGAGTTCCACGTCACGTTCAGCGGCGCGCCGGCTGCGCCGGCGGCACCGGCGGACCGGTCCCTGCCGCCGGGAGCGGTTGCGGCGCTCATCGTGCTGGTGATCTTGCTGATTGTCTTCAGGGGATTCGGAGCCGTCGGATTGCTGGGCATGGGCCGCCGCGGCCGTGGCGGGTGGGGCGGCGGTGGCTGGGGCGGTGGCGGCGGGTTCGGTGGATGGGGTGGTGGCGGCGGGGGCGGGGGGTTTGGTGGCTTCGGCGGCGGCGGCGGCTTCTCGGGCGGCGGCGCGGGAGGGAAGTTCTGATGGCCAAGAAAATCGCCTCGGTGGCGGAGCTGGCGGCGCAGGTTACCACAGCGCTGGGTGGCCGGGTGGTGTCATTCCTGGTGTACGGCTCCGCGGCCCGGCCGGGTGCGGCGGCCTCCCGGGGGTCGGTGGACACGCTGCTGATCGCCGACGGTGTGGACCAGGGGTTGCTCGGCGCGCTGGCATCGGCCGTGGCGCCGTGGGTCGCGGCCGGGCACCCGCCGCCCATCGTTCTCTCGGAGGCGGAATGGCATGCCTCGGCAGACGCCTTCGCCATCGAATACGAGGACATCCGCTCCGCCTACCGCCTCGTGGCCGGGCGGGATCCGTGGCCGGGGGTCACGGTGCAGCGTGAGGATGTCCAGCGCCAGCTCGAGCACGAGCTCGTGGGAAAGTTGGTGCGGCTGCGCCAGGGCTACGTCGGGGCGGAAGGCGACGCCGGCCGGCTCACCGCGCTCGTGGCGGGAAGCGCGTCCGGGTTCCTGACAATGCTGCGGACCACGCTGCGGCTGGCCGGCACCCCCGTGCCGGCGACGCCCGCGGAGGTGGTACTCGCCGCGGCGGCGATCGTCGGCTTCCCCGCGGCCGATCTCGCAGACGTCGTGGCGCATGTGGAGGGCCGAGCGGCCCTGCGGCTCGCGGCCCGCGATCCCCGGGCGGCGGCCTTTCTGGAAGCCGTGGCCAAGACCGCTGACTATGTGAATCGATCCTGACCGAAAGAAAGGGAGTGAATCGCACGTGAACGCCAAGCGGATACTCTGGCCGCTGCTGGCCCTGGTCGTGGCGGGCTGCGGCTACAACACGATCCAGACCTACGACGAGCAGGTGAACTCGGCGTTTTCCCAGATCAAGGTCCAGCTGCAACGCCGCGCCGACCTCATCCCGAACCTGGTCAGCACGGTGCAGGCCTATGCCAAGCAGGAACGGGACATCTTCACCGCCGTGGCGGACGCCCGTTCACGGCTCTCCGGCGCGATTCAGAGCGGCGACCCGCAACAGATGGCGGATGCGAACCAGGCGCTCAACGCGCCGCTCGGCCGCCTGCTCGCGATCGTGGAGAACTATCCGCAGCTCAAGTCCAACGAGAATTTCCGCGCCCTGCAGGACGAGCTCGCCGGCACGGAGAACCGCATCGCGGTGTCGCGGCAGGACTACAACGACGCGGTGAACCGATACAACGCGTACATCCGCCGGTTCCCGCAGGTGCTGACGGCGAAGGTAACCGGGGCGGAGGCGAGGACGTACTTCCAGGCGACAGCGGCTGCCGATACGGTGCCGCAGGTGAAGTTCAACTAGTCGACGAGCGCGTCCGGCAGCACGTAGTGAATCGGGTTGACCGGCTTGCCGTTCACCCACACTTCGTAGTGCACGTGCGGGCCGGTGGACAACCCGGTGGAGCCGACCAGCGCGATGACCTGGCCGCGTTTCACCCGGGCCCCGCGGCCCACCAGGATCTTGGAGCAGTGGGCGTAGCGGGTGACGACCCCGTAGCCGTGATCGATCGTGAGGATGTTGCCGTAACCGTCTTCCCACGTGACCTGGGTGACGACCCCCGCCGCGGGCGCTTCGATCTCGGCTCCCATCGGAGCGGAGACGTCGATGCCTTCGTGCGGACGCGCCATGTGCAGGATGGGATGGACGCGCTCGGCCGCGAACGCACTGGTGAGCCATCCCTTGGTCGGCATGATGGATGGCGTCGCAGCCATGCGGGACTGATGGCTGGAGAGTGAGTCGTAGGCTTCGTTGATTGACCGGACCAGGATGTTGGCGCGGCGGGTCATGCCATCCAGGTCCTCGCGCGCGGCCAGCGCCTGGCTGCCGATCGCGCCCGAGGCCATCAGACTGTCACGCTCGGACCAGGTGCCGACCGGACCGCCGATCCCCGCCTCCTGCACGCCGGAGTCCGTCTGGGGGAGACCAGCGAGCACCCGCATCTCCTGGGCGCGCTGATTGAAGGTAGACAGCGTGTCGTGCAGCCCGGCGAGCCGCGAGCGCATGCGCTGGATCTCGTCGGCGAGCAGGTGATTCTCCCGCTCGAGCATGCGGCCTTTGGTGATGCTCACGCCGCGCGACAGCGCGGCCCCGCCCAGCACGAGCAGCAGCAGCACGATCACTCCCCCGATGCCGACGAGGGCTTTGAGGACGGCATGTGACACCTCCACCGCCCGGGACGAGCCCGAGCCGTGGGGGACTACCATCACCGTCCATTTGCGATCCGAGCTACGCCGCATAAGGGTCGTGTTCCGCTACTTCTGGCGGTTTTAGGGAAGCCAATAATAGACCTCGTCAGGCATCCTAGTCAACGCTGGG
>JBGPHP010000048.1:0-17058 GCA_041484445.1 Gemmatimonadota bacterium | reverse complement strand
GCCGGCATCCCGGGCTTCACGTCACCCAGCACCGTCGGCGGGTAGAACGCGCCGGGCCCTTTCGGGACGGCACCGCCCAGGAGCAGCTCGGCGCCGCGGCGCACCGACCGCTCCACCTGCCGGTGCAGCTCGTCGCGCAGCTCGGGCCGCGCCTGCGGCCCAACCTGCGTCGCCGGCGCGAGCGGATCTCCCATCATGCGCGAACGCATCTCCGTCACGAAGCGCTCGGTGAAGCGGTCGGCCACCGCCTCCACCACAATGAAGCGCTTGGCGGCGATGCAGCTCTGGCCGCTGTTGATGAGGCGGGCATCGGCGGCGGTCTTCGCGGCGCGGGCCAGATCGGCATCAGCCAGCACGATGAAGGCGTCGCTGCCGCCCAGCTCGAGCACCGTCTTCTTGAGGTGATGCCCGGCCTGCTCGGCGACCTGGCTGCCGGCCAGCTCGGAACCGGTCAGCGTGACGGCACGGACTCTTGGATCGGCGATCACGCCCGCCACCCCCTGGCTCCGCAGCACGAGCGTCCGGAACGTCCCGTCCGGAAAGCCGGCCTCGCGAAACACCGCTTCGATCAGCAGCGCGCAGCGCGTCACGTTGGAGGCGTGCTTCAGCAGCCCGACGTTCCCCCCGGCGAGCGCCGGAGCGGCGAAGCGGAACACCTGCCAGAACGGGAAATTCCACGGCATCACGGCGAGCACGGCGCCGATCGGGTCGAACCGGACGTAGCTGCGGGTGCCGTCCAGCTCGCGCGGCTGATGCGCGAGAAACGCGGCGGCGTTGTCGGCGTAATAGTCGCAGACTGCGGCGCACTTCTCGGTCTCCGCTTCTCCCTGGGCGAGCGGCTTCCCCATCTCGAGCGCCATGGTGCGCGCATACGTCGCTTTGCCGCTCCGCAGGACCTTCGCGGCTTCCCGCAACAACGCCGTGCGCTCCCCGAGGGGCCGGCGACGCCAATCGCGGTACGCGCGATCGGCCTGGTCCAGCACGCGGTCGAGCTCCCGCTTCCCGATCTCGGGAAACGACTCGAGTACCTCGCCGGTGGCCGGGTTGATGGATTGCATCGACGCGGCCCGGCTCGGGGCCCGCGTCCGCTTCCGCGATCGAGTGCTCGACTTCACAGTGGCCATGGTGACTCCAAGAGGGGTGGCGTGCTCGCTAGCTAACACGACCGCGGCGAGCGGCGCAACGTCGGACCCGCCGATCGGGCGGTATATTCGGTTCCCGTGGACCGCCTGGAAGGACTCGCCAAGCTCACGGGCCGCGAGCGCTACGTCGACGATCTGCCGCTCGACGGCTTCCTGTGGGGGGCGACGGTGCGCAGCCCCGCCCCACGCGGCCGGATCACGGAGGTGCGGCTCGACCCGCGCGTGGACTGGTCGCAATTCACCATCGTGGACTATCGGGACCTCCCGGGACCCAATGTGATCGCACTGATCGTGAGCGATCAGCCGGTACTCGCCGCCGGATACGTGCGGCACGTCCACGAGCCGGTGCTGCTGCTCGCGCATCCCGATCGCCACGCGCTGCGCCGCGCCGTCGCCGCCGTCACGGTCGCGGTGGCGCCGGAGCCCGCCGCCCTCGATTTCCGGGTGCCGGCCCGGGCCCCGGAGATCCAATACGGCACCGACAACGTCCTGAAGCATCTCGCCATCACGAAGGGGGACGTGGAGCGGGCGCTCGCGGACGCCCCGATCGTGGTGGAAGGGACGTACGAGACCGGTGCCCAGGAGCACGTGTATCTGGAACCGCAGGGCATGATCGCCCAGTTGGAGGGCGATGTGCTCGTGCTGCGCGGCTCGATGCAGTGCCCCTATTACGTGCTCAAAGCATTGAAGCACGCGCTGGCGCGGGACGAGCAGCGCCTCCGCGTCGTGCAAACTCCGACCGGAGGCGGCTTCGGCGGCAAGGAGGAGTATCCCTCGACCATCGCCTTGCACGCTGGCCTGCTGGCGCTGAAGAGCGGGAAGCCGGTGAAGATCGTCTATGATCGCGGCGAGGACATGGCGGCGACGACCAAACGGCACCCGTCACTGGTGCGCCACCGGACCGGCGTCACCACCGATGGCCGGCTGCTGGCCCAGGACATCGAAGTGCTCATGGACGGTGGCGCCTATGTCACTCTGTCGCCGGTGGTCCTGTCGCGCGGCATCATCCACGCGGCCGGGCCGTACGCGTGCGACCACGTCCGCATTGATGGACGCGCGGTGTTCACCAACGCGGTCCCCTTCGGCGCCTTTCGGGGCTTCGGTGCGCCGCAGACGCACTTCGCCAACGAGCGCCACATGGACCGGATCGCCGCGCGACTGGGGATCGATCCCGCCGAGCTGCGGCGCCGCAATCTGTTGCGGGACGGCCAATCCACCGCGACCGGCCAGGTGATCGGCGACGGGACCGACCGCGTCGCCCTGCTGGAGCGCGCGCTGACGCTCGCCGACTACGACGCCAAGCGGGCCGAGCACGCGCGCTTCAACGCGGCGAGCGCCGTCACGCGCCGCGGCATCGGGATCGCGACGTTCCATCACGGGGCCGGGTTCACGGGGAGCGGCGAGGTGATGCTCGCGTCACGGCTGCACGTCGCGGGGTTGCCGGACGGCCGCGTCGAGGTCCGCTCCGCGAACATCGAGATGGGGCAGGGGACGCTAACGGTCTTCACCGGACTCGCCGCCGCGCGCCTCGGGATCGAGGCGTCCGAGGTCGTGATCGCCGAGGCCGACACCGCACGGGTGCCGAACAGCGGGCCGACGGTCGCCTCGCGCACCGCGATGGTAGTGGGGCGCCTCGTCGAGCTGGCGTGCGACGCCCTGCGGACGCGGGTGGGGCTGGACCAGCAAGCCGCGGGCGACTCCTTGCGCTCCGCGATCCGCCGCTGGCACGAGCGTCATTCCGCGGAGGAGCTGATCGGCGAGGCCGTGTACGAGCGGCCGCCGGGCATCGTGTGGGATGACGCGACCTACCGGGGCGACGCCTATGCCACCTTCGGGTGGGGCGCCTACGTCGCGGAGGTCGAGGTCGACCTGCGCACCTACGAGACGCGGGTGACGGACTTCGTGGCGGTGCAGGAGGTCGGGCATATCCTGCACGACCGCCTCGCGCGCGGGCAGGTACAGGGCGGCGTGGCTCAGGCGATCGGCTGGGCGCTGCTCGAGGAGTGCCGCTGGAAGGACGGGGCGATGTCCAACGCCCAGCTCACCAACTACATCATCCCGACGAGTGACGACCTCCCGCCGATCCGCGTGGCCTTCATCGAGAACCCGTATCCGCTCGGCGCCCAGGGCGCCAAGGGGCTGGGCGAGCTGCCGATGGACGGCCCGGCACCGGCGATCCTCAACGCGGTCGCGGCGGCAACCGGCGCAGACCCGTGCACGATTCCGCTGACACCGGAGCGACTGATGGAGATCGCGCCGTGAAGATCTCGTTCACGCTGAACGGTGCGCCCACGTCGCTCGAGGTCGACCCGACCGAGCGCCTCCTCGATACGCTGCGCTACCGCCTCGCCCTCACGGGCACCAAGGAAGGCTGTGGCGAGGGCGAGTGCGGGGCCTGCACCGTGTATCTGGACGGGCTCCCCGTGAATTCCTGTCTCGTCCCGATCTACCAGGTTCGCGGGAGCACGGTGCAGACGGTGGAGTCGCTCGATCCGGCCGGGTTGCGGCCGCTCTTGACGAGCGGCGCCACGCAGTGCGGCGCCTGCACGCCGGGCGTGTCGATGACGGCGTGCTGGATCCGCGACCACCCGGAGCTGCTCGCCACGCACACGATCCGCGAGCTGCTCGCGGGCAATCTGTGTCGCTGCACCGGCTACGACGGCATCGTCGATGGGATCGGGGCGACGCTCGAGGCTGGGGCGTGAAGCTCCTGTTGCCGGAGTCGCGCGCCGAGGCGCTGGCGATGCTCGCCCGGACGCCCGACGCCGTTCCCGTGGCGGGCGGCACGGACGTCCTCGTACACTGGCCCACCCGAATGGCAGAGCACGACCGCACCTACCTCGATCTCTCGCCGCTCGGCGATCTCAAGGGCGTGCGCTGGGAAGCCGGCGAGCTGGTGCTGGGCGGACTCGCCACCTACTGGGACGTGATCCGCGACCCGCGGGCGGCGCAGGAGCTGTCGCTCCTGGTCCACGCGGCGCGGCAGGTGGGCTCGGTCCAGATCCAGGCGCGCGGCACGTGGGCGGGCAACATCGTGAACGCGTCTCCCGCGGCGGACGGCGTCCCGGCGCTCATGGCGTACGACGCCGTCGTGGTGCTCGAGTCGGTTCGCGGGCGAGTGGAGGTTCCGCTCGCCGATTTCTACACGGGCTACAAGGAGATGCACCGGGCCTCGGATGAGCTCGTGGTCGCGATCCGCGTGCCCCGTCGCGCGTACGCGCTGCAGCGATTTGTGAAGGTCGGCTCGCGGCGGGCACAGGCAATCGCCAAGGTGGGTCTTGCCCTCACACGCTCGGCGGCCGGCTGGCGCGTGGTGGCCGCGAGCGTGGCACCCACCATCCGCCGCTGTCCCGCGCTGGAGCGGCTGCTCGCCGACGGCGCGCCGCTGCGCTCCCCGGACGATCTCCTCCCCGCCATCGACCAGGACGTGACGCCGATCGACGACATCCGCTCGACCGCCGCTTACCGCCGCCAAGTCATGGCGCGCGTCGTGTTCGACGCCCTCCGCGCGTCATGAAAGCGATCTGGCTCGAAGGGGGGCAGCTGCGGTTGCGTCACGGCATCCCGGTCCCCGAGCCGCCTCCTGGCGAGGCGCTGGTCCGGGTACTCGCCGCCGGCATCTGTAACACCGACGTGGAGCTGGCGCGTGGCTACTACCCGTACGCCGGTGTGCTGGGTCACGAGTTCGTGGGGGTGGTCGCGTCGGACGGCGACCTCGGCGGCCAACGCGTGGTGGGGGAGATCAACGCGGTCTGCGGGGACTGCCGGGCGTGTCGCGCCGGCCGGCGCAGCCACTGTGAGCGGCGCACGGTCCTGGGCATCGTCAAGCGGCACGGCGCGTTCGCCGAGTACCTGACCCTTCCCGTAGAGAACCTGCACATCGTCCCCGAAGCGGTCGCGACTGAGGCGGCGGTGTTCGCCGAGCCGCTCGCCGCCGCGTTGCAGATCCAGGAACAGGTGGAGATCGGCCCGGGCACGAGCGTGCTCGTCGTGGGCGACGGTAAGCTGGGTCAGCTCGTGTCACAGACACTGGCGCTTACCGGCTGCGAGCTGCAGGTGGTAGGCCGCTACGGTCCGAAACTGGAGCGGCTCGCACGGCGCGGCATCCAATCGGTGCCGGCCGATGCGGTGCCCGCCGGGGCGTTCGACGTGGCGGTGGAGTGCACCGGGAACCATCTGGGGTTCGGCGTCGCCCAGCGGGCGCTGCGGCCGCGGGGCACGCTGGTGATGAAGAGCACGTACGCCGACCGACTGACGCTCGATGCGTCGGCAATCGTGGTGAACGAGCTCACCCTCGTCGGCTCGCGCTGCGGACCGTTCCCGAAGGCGCTGGCGTTGCTCGCCGCGGGCACGGTGGACGTCCTGTCGCTGGTGGCGGCGCGCTATCCTCTGGAACGGGCACTCGATGCGTTCGACCACGCCCAGCGGCCGGGGACGCTGAAGATCCTTTTCGAGGTAGCTACGCGATCAGCGGTCGATAATTCTCAACGAAGCCGCGCGCCTGCCTGAATCCATCGGCCCAACAGTGCACGTTCTTCCGCCGTGATCCCCGTGACGTTGCCGAGCGGCATCGTCTGCTGCACCACCGCCCGCTCGGCGATGCGCGCGGCGCGCGTCCGGATCTGCTCGGGGGTGTCGAACATGACGCCCGCCGGGGCCGCGGTCATTCCCGGGTAGGTGGGAGCCGCCGAGTGGCAGGGGGCGCACCGACGCGCGATCACCACCCGGACCTCGGCGAACGGAGCGGCTGCCGCCGCCGATCCCGTGCCGCTGGTGGCACGTGGCGCCGTGGCGACGGTCAGCACGCCGAGGCTGGCCACCGCGGCGAGCAGGAGCCAGGCGTTCGGCCGTCCGGCGTTCCACAGATTGAACCAATGGCGCACCATCACGCCAATCACGAACAGCATGATGAGGATCGCCCAGCCCCAGGGGTTCCCGTAGGTGGCGGGGTAGTGATTGCTCACCATGACGAACAGCACGGGCAGGGTGAGGTAATTGTTGTGCAGCGAGCGGAGCGCGCCCTGGCGCCCGCGCGCCGCATCGGGTGCGCGTCCGGCGGAGAGCGCGGCGACCATGTCGCGCTGCGCCGGGATGATCACCCGGAACACGTTCGCGGCCATGATCGTACCCAGCGCCGCGCCGACGTGGAGATACGCCGCGCGCGCGCTGAACAGATGGCTGAGACCCCAGGCGAGTGCCGTCACGAGGACAAAGCCGATCACGGCGAGGAGCGCGGGGCGCGCCCCGAGCGGCGAGCGGCACAGCAGATCGTAGCCGAGCCAGGAGCCGAGCAACGTCGCGACGCCCAGGGCGACGGCTGCACCGGGAGCGAGCGGCGCGACGGCGGGATCGAGCAGGTACTCGCGCGCGCCCACGTAATAGAGGAGCACGAGGAGCGAGAAGCCGCTCCACCAGGTGGCGTACGCTTCCCACTTGAACCAGTGCAAGGTGCGTGGCAGCCGGGCGGGGGCGACCGAGTATTTCACGACGCGGTAGAACCCGCCGCCGTGCACCGACCACAATTCTCCGCCCACGCCAGGCTCCGGAACCTCGGGCGGCGCAATGCGGGCGTTCAGCCAGTTGAAGTAGAACGACGTGCCGATCCAGGCGACGCCGGTGATGACGTGGGCCCAGCGCAGCACCAGCCCGAGCCATTGCTCGAGATGCGCGCTCACGGGTCAGGTGCCGCGGTAGGTCGAATAGCCGAACGGACTGACGAGCAGCGGGACGTGGTAGTGGCCGTCGTCGTGCGGGGTGAACACGACTTCCACGTAGGGATAGAAGGCGGTCACGCCGTGTGCCGTGAAGTAGTCGCCCACCGCGAAGTGCAGCCGGAAGGTGGCGCTGGCGGCGGGCGGCGCGGCGGGGAGCAGCGTGGCGATGCGTCCATCCGCATCGGTCGTTCCGCGGCTCAGCTCTCTCCAGCCGCGCGCATCCTGGACGGACAGCGTCACCGCCACGCCGGCGGCGGGCCGCCCGCGGGCGGTGTCCAGCACGTGGGTCGAGATACTCATGTGGTCACCAGTTTCTCGAGTCGCAACGCTGTGATCTTCGCTTGCTCGCCCGCGGCGATCCGCAGCTCCTGCGCGGGATCGTTGGCGAGCCGGCGCCGCAGGTCGGACAATAGGTCGCCCGCGCCCCGGCCCGTGGCACTGACGAGGTAGACGTGCCCGAAGCGCGTTTCGTAATCGCGGTTGCCTGTCTCGAGCGCACGGCGGATCGCGGCCGCGGCGTCACTCACGCCGCTCTGCTCGCGCCGCGACCAGTCGTCGCCCGAACGGTCGCCGATGCGCGCGTGGGCGGCGAACGCCTCGAGCCAATCGGCCCGCTCGAGCCCCCACCACTCGCGCTCCGCCGCCTCGTGCAACGAGGCATCGCTCGCGTAGGGAAGGCCGGCGAGCATCCGCTCAACCCAGCGCCGCGATGCGCAACACCGCTGCAGCGCCTTCGTGGCGTCAGCGCGCGGCAACGCATTCAGATGGGACGCGACCATTCCCTCGTCCCCCGTCCCCCGTCGCTCAGACCCGTCTCCCGAACAGCCGCAGGCGCGCCACGCCGCCATCGGGAAAAATGCTGAACCGGACGTGCGTGATCGGCCCCGAGCGGCCGACGGCGCGAAACCGGTGTCGTGTGTCCGCCTTCAGCTTCGTGCGCGGCACGAGCTCGCGCCAGGGGGCGCTCCCGTCCGGCACGTCATGAGCCCCAAGCGCGGGGGCGTCGCAGCCCTCCAGGCGGCAGCTCTCGGGGAAGTTGCCCTTGAAGTGGGTCGTGTCCACCCGCACGGCGTCGATCGTGCCTCGGGCCCCGAGCCGGAGGATCACCCAGTCATTCCCGGGACCGCGCCGCCGCCGCGTCTCCCACCCATCGCCCATGTCGGCCGGCGCACCCGGCATCAGCAGGTTGAGGGGCTCGCTGAAGAATTCGTCGCTCGCCGCGAGGGGGACGCCGCCGTGCTCGACCGCGGCGAGATCGAGCGGCGCGGCCCTCGCCTCGAGCGCGGCCCAGTCGGGACGTGCTTCGCCCCACACGCGCAGGCGCGCCACGCCGCCGTCGGGATAGATGTTCAGCCGCACGTGGGTGACGCGCGACGCGCCGGCGGCGCTGAACTCGTTCTCCGAGTCACCCCGGAGTGCCCGCTGCGGTACGATCGTTTCCCATCGGAGGGCGGCGGCGCGCAAGCGAGCCGGGGTCGGATCGCCCGCCTCGGCGGCCGCGTCGAGCGAGCACGCCTCGGGATGGTTGCCGCGGAAGTGGTGCGTGTCCACCGTGACGGCCCGGACGACGCCCGGCACGCCAAGTTGAACGATGCACCAGTCGTAGCCGGGCGTGCGGCGGCGGCGTGTCTCCCAGCCGTCCATCCACTTGCCGCGGCTCGTGTACTTCCCCTCGATGAACACACCACGGCCGGGTCTGAGGAGGTTCCCCTTGGGGGCGAAGAACTCGTCGTTGGCCAGGACGGCGCGCCCGCCGACTCGGCTCCCGGCTAGATCGATCAACCCTGACCGCACTCACACCTCCGAGACTGGCGCAATCGGCCTCCTTGTTCGCATCTTCCAGTAGCACTCAAGGGACGAGATCGCATGGCGTCGGAGCGCAACAAGGGTCCGGAACGGCGCAAAGGGAAACGGCGCGCTGGCGCCGATCGCCGTAATGTGTTCGATCGACGGCGCTGGAAGGAGCGCCGCAGTGTCTGGGGCCGGACCTCCAGCGAGCGTCGCGTCGAAAAGGACCGGCGCTCGCTCGTCCCTCGCCGCCACGGGGATGAGCGGCGCAGTGGGCGTGACCGCCGCTCCAAGGACACATAGTCAGCCGCCTCCCCGACGCAGCCACGATCCGGTCGGTGGACCGGGAAACCGCCCGTCTTCGTACACGCACACCCCCCGCACGAACGTTCGCCGCACCTTCCCCCGGAGCGCCAGACCCGCATAGGGGGTGACGGGATGGCGTTGGTGCAGACGCGCCGCTTCCACCGTCCACGTCGCGTCGGGTTCGAACACCACGAAATCCGCATCGCACCCCGGTGCGATGCGCCCCTTGCGGTCCAATCCCGCGAGTCGAGCGGGCTCCCGGCACATCCAGCGGGCGATGGCCGAAAGACCGCGGCCGTGAGAGCGGGCGCCGGTCCAGGTGGCGGCGAGGGAGATCTCGAGCGAAGCGATACCTCCCCAGGCCGCGAGAAAGTTGCCCGTATCCAGGTGCTTCAGCGCGGGCGGGGCCGGAGAATGGTCGCTCGCCACGAGATCGATGCCGCCCTGCCGGAGGCCATTCCAGAGCCGCTCCCGGTTGTCGCGCTCTCGCAGGGGCGGAGCGCACTTGAACGCCGTCGCCCCATCGGGGATGTCCTCCGCCGCGAACGTCAGATAGTGCGGACAGGTTTCGGCCGTGACCCGCGCCCCGGCCTGCCGCGCCCGTTCGATCCGATCCAGCGCGGCGGCGCACGAAAGATGCACGATGTGCACCCGGCACTTCGTTTCGAGCGACAACAGCAGCAGGAGATCGATCGCTTCGAGCTCGGCGGCCCGGGGTCGCGCCTCGAGCCACGTCGCATAGCGTCGCGGATCAGCGCCGCGGGCGGCCGCCTGCGCGATCGGGCCGGGCAGCTCGGCGTGGGCGAGCAGCACCTGATCGAGCTCCACCAGTCGTCGCATGGCGGGAACCAGCTCCGGCTCGCCGACGTGGCGAAACTCGTCCACGCCCGAGGGTAGGAGAAAGCACTTGAATCCGAGCACCCCGGCCATGGTGAGCGGTTGAAGGTCGGCCAGATTCTCCGGCACGACGCCTCCCCAGAAGCCGTAGTCGACCAGCGCGTGACCCGCCGCGGCGCGGGCTTTGGCCTCCAGTCCCGCGACCGTCGTGGTCGGGGGTACGCTGTTGAGCGGCATGTCCACGATGGTCGTGACGCCGCCGGCGGCGGCCGCCCGGGTCGCCGTGGCGAACCCCTCCCACTCGGTGCGGCCGGGCTCGTTGACGTGCACGTGCGTGTCGACGACGCCGGGCAGCAGCGCGGCGTCGCCCACGTCCACCACCGTGGCGGCGGCCGGGGCGTCTCCCGGCGGCACGACGGCGGCGATCCGCCCCCCGGCGACGACCACCGCGCCCGGGCGCTCGCCCTCCGGGGTCACGACGCGACCGCTCGAGATGACGAGATCGGGAGTCACGGGAAGGCAGGATACTCGATATGGCTGCCGTCAGCCATCGGCGATCAGCCGTCAGCCATGAGGGGCCGGAACCCCCTGGCCGATGACTGACGGCTGATGACTGACGGCCAGGCTATCGCCTTTCGATCATCCCGCGAGCGACGTGGTCCGCGATCGCCATGATCGTGATCATGGGATTGACGCCGCTCGAGGTCGGGAAGGCGCTGGCGTCGGCGACGTACAGGCCGCGGACGTCGTGCGACTCCCCGGTCTCGCCCACCACCGATCGCGCGCGGTCGGCGCCCATGGCGCAGCTCGCCATCTGGTGGAAGGTGATGTACGACATGCGACACTTGGTATAGCCGCGGCGGTCCAGACCGTCGGCGAAACGCGCCAGCCACTCCGGCTCGGCTGTGACGGCGCGGGCCGGCGGCGTCTGGAGGGAGAACAGCTCGGTGGCCCCCGCGGCGGCGAGCACTTGCGCCGCGCCGACGAGTCCCCGCCGGACGTTGGCCACGTCGTGGTGCGACAGCTCGTAGTACACGCGCGGCCGGCCGTCGCGACCCACCGCCACGCGTCCCGGATCCCGGTCGCGGAGCAGCACACCGATGATGCTCACGTGGGCGAGGCGGGCAATGTCCTCGCGATGGCGCAGGGCGCTCTCCCATCCGAATCCACTCGCCGGCAACGCGAAGTGGACCGGCGCGGTCTCGAATTTCACCCCGTATCCGTCGCCCGTGTCGGCGAACTGATCGGAATAGCGCGTCTGGAGGGAGCCGGTCCACGGCTCGACACGCTCTGGAAACACGCCGGCGACCGCGGTGGCCGGATGGAGCCGCAGTCCTCGGCCGATGGCGGGATTGTCGATTCCGGACCGTTTGAGCAGGGCCGGCGTGTTGATCGATCCGCACGCCGCGATGACCGCGGATGCCCGGACGGTGAGACGGTGGCGCGAGCCGTCGGTGCCGGTCACGGTGGCCTCGACGCCGGTGGCCCGGCCGGCCGCGACGCGCACGCGCAGGACATCGCAGTCGGGGACGAGGCGGGCGCCCGCTCGCGCCGCCGCGGCGAGGTAGGTGCGGGCGGTCGAATTCTTGGCGCCATGGCGGCAGCCGTAGCCGCAGTAGCCGCACTCGATCCCTTCGCGGCAGCCGGTCACGTTGCGCGGGATCACGTCCACGTGCCAGCCGAGGCTCTTGCACCCGCGTTCCAGAAGAAGGTCGCGAACTCCCGGAGTCGTCCAGCGTGTGCCGACATCCAGCCGCAGCGCCACGCGATCGAGCGAGCGCTGGAAGCGCGGGCTCGTGAACAGCCTGAGCCCCGAGCGCCGATCCCATTCCGCTCGCGTCGCGGGCGGGAGCGGGAAGCTCGTGGTGTAGTTGATCGCTGTGCCGCCGCCGAGGCAGCTGCCCGCGAGAATCGGCAGCGATCCGCTCTGCGTCATGATCAGCCCGCTGTCGAGGTAATACCGCGACAGCATGTCGCCTTCGATCTGCGTGAAGTCGTGCGAGCCCGGGTTGCCGCCCTTCTCGAGGACGACGACGCCCATCCCGGCTTCGGCGAGGAGGCCCGCCACCACACCGCCGCCGGCGCCGGAGCCCACCACTACGACGTCGCAGTCGAGGACGGTGTCCCGATCGACCGCGTGCGTGGGCAGCGGATCGATCGCGCTGCTGGGCTCGCGTAGCGGTCCCGGATAGCGGTTCACATCCCAGGCCGGGTGGCGGCCGTTGACCGGCCAGCAGTAGTGCGCCACGTGCACCAGCCGCTTCAGCGCCTGGAAACCGGCGCGCCGCAGCGCGAGATGGGAGTGCGCGTAGCTCCGGAGCACCGCCTCCCGTGCGCCCGGCCGCATCGCGGTGAACGGGGCGAACCGGCCGGCGAACAGCAGATTGACGAACCGATTGTCGAGCATACGGAGCAACAGCTTCAAACGATCGCGGTCCTTCGGGTCGGGTACGGATCCGACCAGGCGCACCGCGCGATCGATGGTGCCTGCCTGCTGTGCTCCGGTGGCGAAGAACCCGACGGGGTCGTCGGTGCGAGAGATCGACGGCACCAGCGTCTCGCACACCGCCGCGAGCACCGCCCGCTCGCTGGGCAACAGGACTCCGCTCGCTTCCACCATGACCGTCTCCCGTGGCCGGATCATCAGAACTAGACCCGGACGGCTTGAGGCTCGATGGAATCCGGTTGAAGAGAGCTTCATGAGGGCGCATCTTGCGGGATGAAGCTCACCGGCGGCGAAATCGTCGTTCGCGCCCTGCGTGACGAGGGCATCCGGCACACATTCGGCATTCCGGGGACGCACAACATCGAGCTGTACGATGCGCTCGCCGCGTCGGATGCGGTGCTCCCCATCCTCGTGACCGACGAGCAGAGCGCCTCGTTCATGGCGGATGGGTACTGGCGTGCATCGGGACGGCTCGGGTGCGTGAACGTCGTCCCGGGCGCGGGATTGACGCACGCGCTCTCGGGGATCGCCGAGGCGTTCCTCGACACCGTGCCGGTGCTCGTGCTGGGGTGCGGTATCCGCCGGGACTTCGCGAAAGCCTATCAGCTGCACGATATCGACCAGCTCGCCCTGGCTCGGCCGGTGACCAAAGCGGCGTACCGCATCGAGCGGGGAACGGACATCTATCCCGAGATCCGCCGCGCCTGCACGCTGGCGCGCGCCGGCGCGCCCGGCCCGGTGATGGTCGAAGTGCCGGTGGATCTCTACCTCACGCGGCACGAGGTGGATCCGGAACGCTGGGGCGCGCCGACACCCATCGCGGCACCGGTCGCCTCGTCCGACCAGCTCGATCGCGTCGCGGCGATGTTGAACGCTCCCGGAGCCCGGCCGCTGCTGTATCTGGGCATGGGTGCTGCCGCCGCGGGTCCCGATCTGGTGACCCTGGCCGAACGGCTCGAAGCACCCGTCGCGACCACGTTCCAGGGAAAGGGCGTCTTCCCCGAATCGCACCCGTTGTTCCTGTGGAACGGCTTCGGCGCCGCGGCGCCACCGTTCGCGCGCGCGGTCGCGGAGGGTTGCGTGGGGACGCTCGCGATCGGATGCCGCTTCGGCGAAGTCGGCACCGGCAGTTACGGACTCGAGCCGCCGCGCCCGCTGGTGCACGCGGACATCGATCCCGCCGTTCCCGGCCGGAACTACGCGACCGACATCGCCGTCGCGGCCGATGCCGAGGCCTTCGTGCGCGCCCTCCTCCCGCGGCTCACCGCCCGACCCCGCCATGACGCGCTCCGGACGGCCATCCGCATCGGACACGAGCAGGTGTGGGGTGCCTGGCTCGCGAAAACGGCGGCAGACCGGGTGACGCCCCCGCGGTTGTTGCAGGCGCTTCAAGCGACGCTCGGGCCCGAGGCCGTCTTCACGAGCGACAGTGGCAACGGGACGTTTCTCGCCATGGAATGCCTCCGCCTCGAGCGGCCGGGCAAGTTCCTGGCTCCGGTGGACTATTCCTGCATGGGGTACGCGGTGCCCGCGGCCCTCGGCGCCAAGCTCGCCCGCCCGGACTGTCCGGTGGTGGCCCTCGCGGGGGATGGGGCGCTCCTCATGACGGGGCTCGAGCTGCTCACGGCGGTCCACCAGCGTCTCGCAGTGGCGGTCTTCGTGCTGCGCGATCGCGAGCTGGCGCAGATCGCGCAATTCCAGGCGACGGCGTTGAACCGCAAGACGGCGAGCGAGCTGCCAGACTACGACGCGGGGGGCCTGGCGCGGGCGCTGGGCGTCGAGGCGCTGCACCTCGCCCGCGACGCGGACATCCCGGGCGCGCTCGCGCGGGTGCGCGAGATTCTGGCGGCCGGCCGGCCGGTGCTGGTGGACGTGGCGATCGACTACTCGCGCAAGACGTTTTTCACGGCGGGGGTGGTGAAGACCAATCTGCTGCGGTTCTCGTGGCCCGAGCGCCTGCGGTTCATCGGGCGGGCGTTGGGCCGCAAGCTGCTCGGCTAGAACAGGCTCCGCAGCACGAACCAGACGTTCGCCGGCCGCTCGGCGAGCCGCCGCATGTACCAGGCGAACCAATGGCTGCCGTAGCTGATCAGCACGCGCACCTTGACGCCCTGGGCGGCGAGCGCCCGCTGCGCGTCGGCGCGGATGCCGTAGAGCATGTGCACCTCGTACCGCCCATCGGCCTGCCGGACGCCCGCCTGTTCGCGGATGCGGTCGACGAGGTGGAGGTCATGCGTGCCGAACACCGCCGTGGCCCGGCCCGTCGCCACGGCGTCGAGCAGCCGCACCGCCAGCGTGTAGTACTGCGCGTCCACGTCCCGCTTGCGCGGGAGGGCCACGTCCGCGGGCTCGTTGTACGCCCCTTTCACCAGACGGATCGCGGGGGACAGCGGGAGCAGGGCGGTGAGGTCCTGCGGCGTGCGCCGGAGGTACGCCTGCAGACACACACCGACGCCGGAGCCTTCGGCCCGGGCTGCCCGGTAGAGATCGAGGGTGGCGTCGACGTAGCGGGACTCTTCCATGTCGATCCACAGGAACGACCCTTCCTCCCGAGCCTTCGCGGCCAGCGCGAGCACATGCCGCTTGCACGCGTCGCGCCCGACCTCCAGCCCGAGGTGGGTCAGCTTCACCGAGACGTGGGCGGGGAGGAACCGGTCGCGCAGCTGATCGATGACCTGGAGGTAGTGGTCGCGGACGACCTCGGCTTCGGCGCCGCTCCGCACCTGCTCGCCGAGCTGGGTGAGGACGGTGCCCATACCGGCCGTCGCGAGCTCGCCGCTCGCGTCGAGCGCGGCGGCGAGGTCCTCGCCGGGCATGAAGCGGCGCACCGCGCGGCGCGCGAAGGCGCGCGTACGGAACTGCTCGGCGAGCCACGTGCTGCGCGAGGCACGCAGGAGGAGAGATCGGGCGAGTGCCATGGCGCGGAGAAGATAGTCACCGCGCCGTGGGCACACCAATCACGCGACCACCCGGATCAGCGGTCGATCGTCAGCTCGTTCACGACCCCGACGACGCCGGGGGCGCTCCACGCAGCGCGCTCGACGGCCGACCGCTCCGCCAGCGACGGGACGTGGCCACGCAGCACCACCATGCCGCACTGTGCTTCGATCCGGACGTGCTGGGTATGCAGCTCGCGGTGATGCCGCACCGTCGCGGTCACTTCGGGCCGCAGCTCCCCGCTCATCCATTTTGGACGGACGGTGATGTGGTTCTCGACGGCCGTGACGCCGATCAGCGGCGTTACGGCCTCCTCGACCGCGATGCGCTGATGGTCCCAGTCCACTTGGCCCCGCAGCGTGACGCACCCGTCGTCCACAACCGCTCGCACCCGGTCGGCGGGCACGAGCGCGTCCCACCCCAGCACCCGCGTCACTTCCTCCAACAGGGCCGTGTCGGGAACCTCGGTACCCGGCGGCAGGTCGACGCTCACCTGATTGACAACACGCTGCACGTGCGGCACCCGGCTGGCCGCCTGCTCGGCAGACACTTTCTCCGGATAGCTGCGCACCGATCCGCCCAGCGTGACGCAGCGATCCCGGACCTCCACCGTGATGCTCAAGGGGTCGAGTCGCCGCTCCCAGCGAAGCTCCCGGTGCACCAGATCCTGGAGCTCCGAGTCCAGTCCCGCATCCTCGCGCTCGCCCAGCCACAGCTCGATCGACGATCCACCGCCTTCATCGTACATGGCGATCACCTCCTTCCCATACTCAACTACGGCCCGCTCGTGAACCCTGCATGAAGCCGGCAGGAAGAACCCTTGCACGAAAAAACGAGCCCCGGGCATCAGCCCGGGGCTCGTGCGTTGGCGCTGCGTTCTGGCTCAGCTCTCGATGATGATCAGGTACTTCGAGGCGGACCAGAAGCGCCCCGGTGCCGAGATCTGCACGCTGCCCTGCAGCTTCCCGTCGCCGTCGGGCGGCGTCGCGAGCGCTCCCAGGTCCTGCCGCGACGCGATCTGATAGTGCTTGGTCGAGTCGGGCAGCGGAATGGTGGTGACCTGCCGCTTGTCGATCGCGGTAAAGGCGCTCGGGTCGAGGTTGCGCGCCGGCTGCACCGACTTGCCGGACTTCCACAGAATGAACAGGAAGCGGCTGCCGCCGGTCTCGTCGATGATGCCGCGCGACTTCAGCTCGTCACGCGTGCCGATCACGTAGTACACGGTGTTCTCGCGCAGCGACAGGTCGCCCACCGTGTCCTTCAACGCCGTATTCACCGCGGCGAGTGCGGTGTTTTCGCCCTTCAGCGAGTCGATCTCGGCCGCGTACGCGACCAGCTGGGTGCGCTGCGACGTCACGACCGAGTCGTAGTTCGCGATCGTGGCCGTCAGGGTGTTGCGCAGACTGTCGGAGATCGTGGTCAGCCCTCGAATGCGGCGCTCGCTCGAGCGCAGCCGCGATTCGTTGTCGTTTAGGCGGGTGGCGATGTAGCGTACCCGCGCCACCACGCTGTCGCGCGATGCCTGGCCCGGCGACTCGCTCGTGACGTTGAGCTTGCCGCGCACCTGCACCTTGGCGAGCTCCGCGGACACATCGGAGATCATGCGGGCGTCCTGCGCCATCTCCTGCACCAGCCGATCCCGCTCGTTCGCAGCATTCTGCAGCGAGTCGATACGCGCCTGTAGCTGCGGCGAGGGCTTCGACTGGCACGCGAGCGCGCCCAACAGTGCGAGAGCGGCGGTCGCGGCGATCCGGGTCCTGCTGTTCATGGGACGAGTCCTCCATGCGGGAGCCCATCGTGACGGCCAGACCGGCAGCGCCCCCGGCTGCCTGCCCGCGTTTCGTGTGAGCGATCTCACCAACCTAACGGTCGCCCGGCGAACGACGCG
>JBGPHP010000047.1:0-17366 GCA_041484445.1 Gemmatimonadota bacterium | reverse complement strand
GGATTCGAACCTCCAACCTCCCGGTTAACAGCCGGGCGCTCCGCCAGTTGAGCTACACCCCATCACTCACGGTTCGTAGGTATCGATCTGCGCCCGCTGCAGGTGGCCGGAGTAGTCGACGTAGCAGACTTTGGTCTCCGAGTAGAATTCGTAGACCTCCCACCCACCCTCGCGGTGGCCGTTGCCGGTCTGCTTCACACCGCCGAAGGGCAAGTGCGCCTCCGCGCCGATGGTCGGCGCGTTCACGTAGGTGATGCCGTTGTCCAGATCCTGCATCGCCCGGAATGCGGCGTTCACGTCCCGGGTGTAGAGCGAGCTGGACAATCCGTACTTCACGTCGTTGTTGACCCGGATCGCCTCGTCGAGTGACCCGACCTTGATCACCGCGAGCACCGGGCCGAAGATCTCTTCCTGTTCCACCCGCATCCCCGGCGTGACGCCGGCGAGCACCGTGGGCTGGTAGAACCACCCCTGGTCCTGCACCGTCCCCGTCGCCCGGGCGCCGCCCACCGCGACGACGGCACCCTCCGCTTTGCCGATGCCGACGTACTCGTGCACCTTCTGAAGCGCCTCCTCGTGGATCAACGGCCCCACCTCGGTGCGCTCGTCCAACCCGGGGCCGAGGCGCAGCTTCCCGGCGCGATCCACCAGCATCTTGAGAAAGCGGTCGTGCACTCTGTCGTGCAGGACGAGCCGGCTCGTGGCGGTGCAGCGCTGACCCGTCGTCCCGAACGCCCCCCACAACACGCCGTCCAGCGCCAGATCGAGATCCGCATCGTCCATGACGATCATCGCGTTCTTGCCGCCCATCTCGAGCGACAACCGCTTGTGCATGCGGCCGCAGGTCGCGCCGATGAGCGATCCCGTCTCGGTGGACCCGGTAAATGAAATCACGGGCACCTCGGGGTGCTCGATGATGGCCTTGCCGACCACCGACCCCTGGCCGTGTACGAGCTGGACGACCTCGGGCGGCAACCCGGCTTCCAGCAGCACTTCCACCAGCAGGTGTCCGGTGTGCGGCACGTCTTCCGCGGGCTTGAAGATCACCGCGTTGCCGCACAGCAGTGCCGGGAACGTCTTCCAGGTCGGGATCGCGAGCGGAAAGTTGAAGGGCGTGATGATACCCGCGACGCCGATGGGGCGCAGATAGCTCATCGCCCACTTGTTGCGCAGCTCGGATGGCACCACCCGGCCGAACAGCCGTCGGCCCTCGCTGGCGGCATAGAAGGCGGTGTCGATGCCCTCCTGAACGTCGCCGCGTGTCTCGGCGAGCACCTTGCCCATTTCGCGCGTCATCGCCCGCGCGATCTCCTCCTTACGGCGCACCAGCACATCGCCGACCCGCTGCAGCACCTGTCCCCGCAGCGGCGCGGGCGTCTTCGACCACTGCGCGAAGCCGCGACGGGCCGAGTCCACCGCCCGCTGGGCGTCATCAGGCCCCGAGCGCGGGAAACAGCCGATCAGGTCAGTGCGATCCGCCGGGTTGCGGTTCTCGAAGTAGGCGCCGGTGGACGGTGCCACCCATTCGCCGGCGATGAAGTTCTTGAAGTTCTCAGGCATCGGTTCCCGCATGAGTGATTATGGACAGAACCAGGTGGCCGCTTCCTTCGCGTAGCCCACCCGGGGCAGCACGACCCGCGCCGCGAGCACGAGCCCCCAGATGACCAGCAGCTGGGAGAGCAGATGGGCCGCGCCCATGCGCCGCTTCCACGACGACAGCCCGCTCCACACGCCGGCCACGACGACCGTCGCCACGCCGCCCAAATAGAGGAAGAGCTTGATGCCGCACCCGTGATCGTACGGCCACAGCGGCATCCCGATGCCGATCAGCAGGCCCAAGGCGACCCGCGCCCATGTCCCCAGGCGGGAGCCTCCCCCATCCTGCGCCGCGCCGGCGGCGGGAGCGATCTGCGGACGCTTCGCCGACGCGGCCGCCTGCTGCTCCTCCCGATGCGTCGGGAGCTGGTTCAGCAGCCGATCGACTTCCGCCAGCTCTTTGTCCCAATCCCGCGGTTGGTCCTTCTTGGCCACTAGTTCTCCCGTGCGAGGCGATAGCGCTCGATCTTCTTGTACAGATTGCTCCGGGGCATCGCCAACGTACGTGCGGTTTCCGAAACGTTCCAGTCGTGCTCCTTGAGCTTGGCCAGGAGATAGGCCCGCTCGGCGGCCTGCTTGAACTCCTCGAACGTACCGGCCCGCAACAGCGCCCCCCCGGCGACCGCCTCGCCCGCGGCGACCGTGCGACCGCCGTCGCCCACCATGCGGTCCACATCCGCCTCGGTCACCGCGTCCCCGAGGGTGAGGATCAGGAGGCGCTCGACCGCGTTCCGCAGCTCCCGGATGTTCCCGGGCCAGTCGTGCGCCGCCAGGCGTTTCAGCGCCGCGGGCTCGAACTCCTTGGGCTTGAGGCCGGTCCGCCCGGTGGCGCACAGCTGCTCGCTGAAATGCTGGACCAGCTGGGGGATGTCGTTGCGGCGAGTGCGGAGCGGCGGCACCTCGATCGGCACCACGTTGAGGCGGTACAGCAGGTCCTCTCGGAAGCGCCCGGCGGCGATTTCCTGCTCGAGCGTCTTGTTCGTGGCCGCGATCACCCGCACGTCCACCGGCAGCTGCTTCCCGGAGCCGACGCGCGCGATGACCCCCTCCTGCAGGGCTCTTAGCACCTTGGCCTGCGCCGACAGGCTCATGTCCCCGATTTCATCGAGGAACAGCGTCCCGCCGTCGGCCAGCTCGAACTTGCCCGGGCGGTCCGCCACGGCGCCGGTGAAGCTCCCCTTGATGTGCCCGAACAGCTCGCTCTCGATCAGCTCGGTGGGAATCGCCGCGCAGTTCACCTCCACGAACGGACCACGCGCGCGGGGGCTGAGGTCGTGGATCGCCCGGGCGACCAGCTCCTTGCCGGTTCCGTTCTCCCCCGTGATCAGCACGCGGGCGGGTGTCGGCGCGACCTTCTCGATGCGCTCGATCACCCCTTTGATGGCTTTGCTCGACCCGACGATTTCGTACTGCGCTTCGACCTCGGCACGCAAGCGGACGTTCTCCACCGCGAGCTCGACGTGCTGCAGCGCGTTGCGGAGCGTGAGCAGGATGCGGTCGGTGTCGAGCGGCTTCTCGAGGAAGTCGTAGGCGCCGAGCTGGGTCGCCTCCACTGCGGTCTGGATGGTGCCGTGGCCGGAGATCATCACCACCTGCGCGTGGGCGTCCTGCTCCCGCAACCGCTTGAGCACCTCGAGCCCGTCCATCCCCTGCATCTTCACGTCGAGAAACACCAGGTGGGGCCGGAACTCCGCGTAGGCCTGCAGCGCATCAAAGCCGGATGCGCAGGTCTGCACCTCGATCTCTTCGAATTCGAGCACCTGCTTCAGAGCCTCGCGCACGCCCTTCTCGTCGTCCACCACCAGCACGCGGCGGCTCATGCGCGGCGTCTCCGGTACAGCACGACCCCGCCGGTATGCACGGCCACGTCGGCGATGGCGGAGTCCACGCGGAGTGAGACGGCGCCGGTCGAATCCGCGCCGGCGGCCTGCCGCGCGAGCGACCGCACTGCGGGCGGCGGAAACGGGAATCCGCGCAGGCTCAGATCGCGCACCGTCCAGCGGGCGATCCCGGGACGCGCGATCACGATGGGGCCGGCAATGCGCAGCGGCTCGCGCTCGGCCAGGAGGCCGCGCAACGGCCCCAGCGCCTCCCGGGGAATGAGCTTGGTATCGAGCCGCGCATGCACTGCCAGCACTCCCTCCCCCAGCTCCACACGCAAGGAATCGAACGTGCGACGCACCGTCCAGTCGATGCCGCTTCCGACGAGCGAGGCCATCTCATTGGGGGACAGCGTCACCGAATCGGGACCGCGCCGACGCCCCAGCGCGGCCAGCTTGCTCTGGGCCGAGGCGAGCGCGGTGGGCGTCGGTGCGCCGACGCCGGAGTCCGCCGACACCGGCGGCAACGCGGTGTCGCGCCGTCCCACCCACCGCGCCACGGTGCGCGACAGCGGCGCGCGATACCACCACGCCGCCGCCACGCCCACGAGCAGGAGGGCGAAGACAAAAAGCCGGAAAACGCCCCTAAGACAACCGTTCACGATGTGCCCTCTGATACACCGCCCCAGCCGGACGGAGCACGCTTTCCATGAGGTCGACGCCGTCGACCACGGTCGCGGCCGCGACCACGAGGCCTCCCAGCAACTCTCCCAGTCCGGCAAACTCGCGCGGGCGCGCGTTCCGCGCCGCCCGCCCCACCGTAAGGTGGGGACGAAAGGACCGCCCTTCGGTCGGGAAGCCGAGTGGCGCGAAGCACCGCTCCACCTGGTCAGCCAGCAGCTCGAGCCCCGGATCGGGCTCCACACCGGCCCAGAAGACGCGGGGCCGCTCCAAGTCGGGAAACACACCCGCGCCCCCGATAGCGAGGGGGATGGATCGTGCCCCACGAACGGATGACCCGAGCGCCGCGACGATCTCGTCCCGCCGGTCCGCGCTCACCTCACCGAGAAACTTGAGCGTGAGATGGAGTCCTTCCGACGGCACCCATTTGACCGGAAGCGGTTGCCGGCGCAGCGGCGCGAATGCCTCCCAGACCGTGCGCTGGACGTCCGGCGGCGGCGTCAGAGCGACGAACAGCCTCACGGGGCGCGGCGATCGAGCAACAGACTGCCGCGGCGATAGCCGCGCGGATCGACTTCCACCGACCGGAACCCGATCTCCTGAAGCCGCGCGGTGATATCCTCGTGCCGCGCCTCGACCCACCCAATCCACTCCCGCTCCACCTCGATCCGCGCCGCATCTCCCTGATGGCGCACGCGTAGATCGCCCGTCACCCCGAGCTGCCGCAGCAACGCCTCTCCCGCTTCCACCTGGCGCAGCCGCTGTGGCGTGATCTGGAGGCCGTAACGCACCCGGCTGGAGAGACAGGGCGCGGCCGGGGCGTTCCAGTTGGGAAGCCCGAGCTCACGTGCAGCGGTCCGCACCTCCTCTTTGGTGAGTCCTACCTCCGCGAGCGGTGAGCGGACACCGGCGGCGAGACCGGCCGCGGCTCCGGGGCGATGCTCGCCTGGATCGTCGGCGTTCGTTCCGTCGCACACCACCGCCAGTCCCCGCTCTGCCGCCACGGCTCCCAGCCGTTGCCACAACTCAGTCTTGCAGAAGAAGCACCGATTGGTCGGGTTGGCGACGTAGCGGGGATCGTCGAGCTCGTGGGTGTCGATCTCCACCAGGGGGACGTCGTACGTGGAGGCGAGCAGCCGCGCGGTATCCCATTGCTCCGACGCCAGCGACGCGCTGCGCCCGACCGCCGCCACCATCCGCTCCCGTCCCAACTCCTGCCGCAGCACCACCGCGAGAAACGCCGAATCGACTCCGCCCGAGAAACCCACCAGCGCAGAGGAGAACCGGCGCACGGTTGCCCGCAGCGCCTCCAGTCGGTCGTGCATGGGCCAAACGTAGCGGGGGGAGGTGTCCTATCTCAAGGACACCGCACGATTTGTCGACAAGAACCGGATAGTTCGTCGGCTGGAACCACCTATGTTCGACGAGCGTTAGTGCTGTCATACAATCCCTCTACGAATCGTCCGGGCGAACCGCTGAGAGGCTACGAAATGGCCGTTAAACCCGCGCTCGACGCCATCGATCGCCGCATACTCCGCCTCCTGTCCGCCGACGGCCGGTCGAGCTACCAGGCGATCGCCGATGAGGTCGGCCTGTCGCGCCCGGCCGTGATGGAGCGCGTCAAGCGCCTGGAGGAGAGCGGTCACATCACGGGGTACGGCGCCCACCTCGACCGCATCAAGCTCGGATACCCGGTGACGGCTTTCGTCGCGGTGCGGTACGGCAACTCGACCTACGTGGGCGACGAGCCGCGCATGCGCGAAATGGCGAAACACCCGGGCGTGCTCGAGTGTCATCATGTCGCGGGCGAAGACTGTTACATCCTCAAAGTCGTCGCGCCCGATCTCGAAGGGGTCCAGGACATCCTGCGCACCATGTCGACCGGGCAGCGGACGTTCAACACGCGGACTACTATCGTGCTGTCCACCGTATTCGAGAAGCCGGGCCTCTTGGCGGAGGACCTCGACTAATGGCGGGTCTCCGCGGCAAAGCGCTCTTCGCCTGGCTCCTGGTGTGCGTGTTCTGGGGGTCGACCTACCTGGCGATCAAGGTCGGAGTCGGCGTGCTGCCCCCGTTCCTGTTCGCCGGGCTGCGATTCGTCGCCGCAGGAGCGCTGCTGTTCGCCGGGGCACTGGCCTTCGGCGACCACCTGCCGCGCCGCGCGTCGGACTGGCGCCGGGCCGCCATCGCCGGCGTGTTGCTGCTCGCCGGCGGTAACGCGTTCGTGGTGTGGGCCGAGCAGTATACGCCCTCGGGCGTCGCGAGCGTCTTCGTGGTGACCGTGGCACTCTGGATGGCGTTCTTCGACGCGGTGATCCCGGGCGGCTCCGGCGCGCTCGGCTGGCGGGTCGTCGTTGGCTTGGTTGCCGGATTTCTCGGCACGGCCCTGCTCGTCGGCGCAAATCCGCGCGACATCCTCGCGGCGGACCTGCGTGGTCCGATCGCGCTGACGTGCGCGAGCGCCTCCTGGTCGCTCGGCTCGATCTACGCCAAGCGGAATCCGACGCAGTCGAGCCCGTACATGACCGCGGCGATTCAGATGCTCGCGGGCGGGACCGTCGTGGCCCTGGTCGGTACGGGGCTGGGTGAGTGGGGACGCTGGCATCTGGGTGGGCGAGGGGCCCTCGCCATCGGGTATCTCGTCGTGTTCGGATCCATCGTGGGCTACAGCGCCTACGGCTACGCCCTGCGCTATGCACCGGCCACCATCGTCGGGACCTACGCGTACGTCAATCCGGTGATCGCCGTGCTGCTGGGCTGGGTGTTCCTGCGGGAGCCCATTACCGGACGGATGGTCATGGCCATCGGGCTGATCCTCGCCGCGGTAGTCTGGATTCAACTCTCGCACCGAGCGCGGCCGGCCGTCGGCACCCGGCCCTCAGCCACGGCACCGCCGCCGCTCGACGACCGCAGCCAGACCGCGCCGGCCACGGCGCCTCCGGAGGCCGCATGACGACGCCCCCCGATCTCACGCTCGACCCCGAGAACTGGGACGAGCAGCGCGCGCTCGGCCACCGCATGGTGGACGACATGTTCGACTACCTGGCGCAGGTGCGGGAGCGGCCCGTCTGGCGCCCGTTCCCCGACGCCGTGAAGGCCCGGCTGGCCGAGGCGCTTCCTCACGCGGGGCGTCCGGCCGAGGCTGTGTACGAGCAGTTCCTGCGTGATGTGCTCCCGTACCCACCCGGCAATATCCATCCTCGGTTCTGGGGTTGGGTCATCGGAACCGGTACACCGCTCGCCATGCTCGCCGACATGCTCGCTTCCGGCATGAACCCGCAGACGGCGGGGATCCAGGACGGGGCGCGCTACGTCGAGGAGCGGGTGATCGCCTGGCTCGCCGAGCTGATGGGCTTTCCGCCGGAGACGAGCGGCCTGCTCGTGTCAGGCGGCTCGATGGCGAACCTGGTCGGCCTGGCGGTCGCCCGACAGGCCAATGCGGGATTCGACGTGCGGGAAGCGGGCATGGGGGGCGGCGCTCCGGCGCTGGTGGTCTACGCATCCACCGAGGTCCACAGCTCCGTGCGGAAGGCGGTGGAGCTGATGGGACTGGGGCGGCGCAACCTCCGGCTGATCCCGGTGGACGCCGACTACCGGATCGACCTGGACCGGCTGCGGAGCGCTATCACCGAGGACCGAGCTGCCGGTCGCCGCCCCATTTGTGTGATCGGCATCGCGGGAACCGTGAATACGGGCGCCACCGATGATCTCGCGGGACTGGCAGCCCTGTGCCGCCGGGAGAACCTCTGGTTCCACATCGACGGGGCGTTCGGCGCCCTCGTCCGCCTGGCTCCGGAGCTCGCCGCCACGGTAGCCGGGCTCGAGTCGGCGGATTCGGTCGCCTTCGATCTCCACAAGTGGGGGTACCTCCCGTTCGAGGTGGGGTGCACCCTGGTGCGACACCCGGACGTCCATCGGGCCACCTTCGCGGTCGCTCCGAGCTATCTGGGCGCGACCCCGCGCGGCGCTGCCGCCGGCGGCGTCCTGTTCGCCGACCTCGGCCTCCAGCTCTCGCGGGGGTTCCGCGCCCTGAAGGTGTGGATGGCGTTCAAGACGCACGGCGTGGACCTGATCGGCCGCCTCATCGCACAGAACGTGGCACACGTGCGCTATCTCACCTCGCTCGTGGACGCCCACCCCGAGCTCGAGCGGCTGGCACCGGCGCCTTTGAACATCTGCTGCTTCCGGTTCGTCGCCCCCGGGCTCGAGACGGACGCCCTCAACGCGCTGAATCAGGAAATCCTCTGGCGGCTCCAGGAGAGCGGCATCGCCCTGCCGTCCCACACCGTGCTGGACGGTCGCTTCGCGATCCGCGTCGCCAACACCAATCAACGCACCCGGCGCGAGGACTTCGACATCCTGATCCAGGCGGTCGTGGACATCGGTCGGGAAGTGCTGGCGGGCCGCCCCGCCGCGGCCGCCACCGTGGAGGTATCGTGACCCCGTTGGCGCAGGATGCGGTCCTGCTGGTGGTAGACGTGCAGCGCGGCTTCGACCGCTATAACGAGTCCCTGCACCGCAACAACCCGGAGCTCGAGGCGAATCTCGCGCGGCTGCTGAGCGCGTGGCGCCAGTCCGGCCGCCCCGTGATGTACGTCCAACACGTCTCGCGGCTGGAGAACTCCCCGCTCGCTCCCGGACAACCGGGGGTCGAGATCAAGGACGAAGTGCGTCCACAGCCGGGCGAGCCGGTCGTGCGGAAGTCGGTCAACAGCGCCTTCATCGGGACGGCGCTCGAGGCTGACCTCCGGGCGGCCGGCCGCAATGTCCTGGTTGTGACAGGGATGCAAACCAACTTCTGCGTGTCGACCACCGCGCGGATGGCCGGGAACCTCGGTTTCGACACGTACGTTGTCTCAGATGCTACCGCGACGTTCGACAACACCGGCCCCGACGGGCGCGTGTGGCCGGCGCAGCTGCTGCACGACGTGGCGCTGGCCGACCTGCACGGCGAGTTCGCCACGGTGCTCGACACAGCGGGAGTGCTGAGCCGCCTGGGGGGCGCGTGATCGCCCGGGTGTGGGAGGGCGCCGTCCCGGCGAGCCGGGGAGACGCATACGCCGTCTATCTCGACCGTACCGGAGTCCGGGACTGCCGCGCTACCCCGGGAAACCGGGGTGTCCTCGTGCTGCGGCACGATGCGGCCGATCGCACGGAGTTCGTCTTCATCTCGCTGTGGGAGTCGATGGATGCGATTCGCCGCTTCGCAGGAAACGACGTGGATCGCGCCCGCTACTACGACGAGGACCGGGACTTCCTCCTGTCGCTCGAGCCTACGGTCCGGCACTACGACGCGTCTGCCGCGCTGCCCGCAGACGGAGGGTGATGCCGGCTCAGGGTCTGCCCCGCACCACCTGTCGCGTGGTCGGGTAGGCGAAGTCGATTTCGGCCTCGGTCGCGAAGGCATCGAGCACATCCTGCCAGATCGCGTTCTCACTGCCGCGCCGGAAGCGAGACCGGATCAGGTAGCGCAGGGTGAGGCGGATGCCGTGCTCGGCCACGCGGACATAGACGATCGGCGTGAGCTTCGTGTAGGCGATCAGGTATCGCCGGGACGCCTCCAGCAGCTCCTTCTCGACTTGCTCGGTCAGCTGCTCGGCGTGCCGCACCGCGATCGCTTCCAGAATCTCTTTTGCCTTCCTCCAGTCGCTCTCGAACGTGACGGTGACCGGGATCTCGCTCCAAATGTAGCGAAATCCCTTGTCGTAATTCGCGATCGGCTCCGACAACACCTTGCCGTTCGGCACGTGGATGATTCGTCCGGTGCTCTGCTCGGCATCCACCCAGTTGCCGATCTCGTTGAGGGTGAACTGAAACAGGTGCAGGTCGATGACGTCCCCCGCGTGTGGGCCCACCTGCACGCGGTCGCCGACGTCGAACGGACGGCTCCAGACGATGAACGCCCATCCCGCGAGGTTGGCGACGAGGTCTTTGAGGGCGATGGCGAGACCGGCGGAGAAGAGGCCGAGGAAGGTCGCCATCGACCCGACGCGCTCGACCCAGATGCGCCCGACCAGCACCAGTCCGATGAGCAGCGACAGGTAGCTGATCGTCTTGCGCCAGCGGTACCGAACCCAGGGATCGTGCGCACGGCGGTACGCCAAGGCCAGGACGAGACGCTGGGCCAGCCAGAGGCCGCCGACGATGACCAGGGTCGCGAGCAGGCGGTCCTGGAAAACGGGGCTCAGGCCGACTTCCTGCTCCAGCCACGTCCGCATGGGGGAAAGAACTCCGGGAGTGTTGCAGCCAAGCTACGAATTGGCATAGGTATCCGCCAGCGGGCATATTGTTAGTTCTCGATCGACACACTGTGTCCACGAACCAAGCCATCACCTGCACCCGCTGCGGCGCGGTCATCGCACCTGGAGCGCACTTCTGCGCCAGCTGCGGTCTCGATATTTCCTCGCCGCAGGGCGGGGTCACGACGATGCGGGTGAATTCCCCGCTGTCGATGATGCGCGCCGACGCCCTGCTCCAAGCGCTGCGCGACGCGACGCTCGGGGAGTACGAGGTCTTGGGCGAGCTGGGCCGGGGCGGCATGGCCACCGTGTACCTGGCGCACGACATCGCGCTCGATCGCAAGGTGGCGATCAAGTTCATGTCCCCGACCCTGATGGCGGGGGAAGGCATGGCCGAGCGCTTCAAGCGGGAAGCGCGCACCGCGGGGCAGCTCAGCCATCCGCACATCATCCCGATTTACGCCGTCCGGGAGCATGGGGAGCTCCTGTACTTCGTGATGAAATTCATCGCGGGCCGATCGCTCGATTCCATCATTCGTGAAGTCGGGCCGCTGCCGATCCCGATGGTCCAGACGATTCTCCAGCAGGTCGGCTCCGCACTGGGCTACGCGCACCGGCGCGGAGTGATTCACCGCGACATCAAACCCGCGAACGTGATGCTCGACTCCGACGGCTGGGCCGTCGTCACGGACTTCGGGATCGCCAAGGTGTCCGAGACGCAGGGGCTGACGGTGACCGGGGCGACGGTGGGCACGCCGTCGTACATGAGCCCCGAGCAATGCGCCGCGAAAGAGCTCACCGGCGCTTCCGACCAGTACTCGCTCGGCGTCGTCGCGTACGAGATGCTGTCGGGAAAGCTGCCCTTTGTGGCGGAGTCGGTGATGGCGGTGATGTACGCCCACTTCAACGAGCCGCCGCCCCTGGTCGCGCTGTCGCGCCCCGACTGCCCGCCGGCGCTCGCCGAAGCGGTGATGCGGATGCTCGAGAAAGAACCGGCGCATCGCTTTCCGAGCATGGAAGCGGCCACCGCCGCGGCGGGCGCCGCGCCGCTCGCGCCCGACGATCCGATCCGCACGCAGATGATCACCCTCGCCGCCAAAGGCGAGAGTATGCAGCTGCTGGAGCGGTTCAGCACGCCGGTGAGCCATCCGTCGGTCGCCGACCGCGGCATCGCGACGACCGGAGGCCGGCCGTCGATCGCCACGCTCATGATCGCGCCCGCGCGCGTGTCGCTCGCGGCCGGCGACGCGGTGCAGCTGCACACGACGGCGAAGTCCCGACGGGGGCAGACCATCGGCAGCCGGCCGGTGAGCTGGGCGTCGACCAATACCGACGTCGCCCGGGTGGCACCGAACGGCCTGGTGACCGCGGTCGCTCCCGGGATCGGGACCATCACTGTGTCGAGCGAGAACACGAGCGCCACCGCGGTGATCACCGTGGTGGCCGCGCGCGGTCGCGGTCGACGGCTGGCACTGGTGGGGGGCGGGGTCGCGCTCGCGGCCCTCGCCGGGGCCCTCCTGGTATTCCACCCCTTCCGGCAGCGGCCGGGACCGGCGGCGGCAGGAGCGGTTGATAGCCAGACGGCCGACCGGCAGGGCGCGGACACACAAGCCCTGGTCACGATCCCAAGCAACCCGCTCCCGGCGGCCGAGACTACTGCCGCGCCCCGGGCGACCGATTCGACCAAAGGCCGGCCGGAGCGCCCCGGCGCGGGGCTGCGCGACAGCAGCGAGTCGACGGTCGCGACGGCGCTGGCGGGCGCCCGCTCGGCGCGCGTAATGGCGGTCGAGGCCGGCGCCGGGGCAACGGACCTGGCCGCCGGAGATGCGGAGCTGCAACAGGCCGCGAACATGCGACGCGCCGGCCGCCGCGCCGCCGCGTTCGGACACCTGCGCTCGGCGACCGCCCTGTTCGCGGCGGCCGAAAGTACCGCGGCCGCAGCCAGGATCGCGGCGCAGCGCCGTGCCCCGCCGCCCGACACGACGCCCAAACAAGCCTCGCCCCCGCCGGTGACACCAGCGCCGCCGCCGGTCGTGGATCCGACGCCGGCGATCCGTCAGTCCATCTCCACCTACATCCAGGCGCTCGAGAGCCGCGACCTCAGCGCCGTGACGCGGGTGTTCCCTGACATCCCGCCAGGACTGTCGGAGAGTCTGCGGCAATTCTTCCGCGGCGCCGAGGAAATCCATGCCTCCTGGCAGGCACTGCGCATCGTCCCGTCCGGTGACCAGGCCGACGCCCGGGTCGCGATGACGCTGACGTTCAAGCGCGCCGACAACCACTCGCCGGATCGGACTACCACAGAGTTGAGCATGCAGCTGTCCCGCCGGGGCGACGGCTGGATCATCACCGCCATCCACTAACACGACGCGCCCGGCCGACGGCCGGGCGCGCGTGTCCGAGGTCTGCTCCCCCCGCTAGAAGGTGTATTCCAGTCCGCCCGTCCAGGTGACGCGCGGCTGCAACCCGGCGTCGAGCAGCGGCACGAGCGCGTTCGACACGATCTGGATGCCGCGCTTGGTGCGGAACTTGAATCCGACCGAGGCGCTCAGGAAGTTGTCGCGCCGCGAAGGGATGTTGGTGACCTGTAGCGTGTACGGGAACGGGGCATCGTACGGCACCGGCGCGGGAACGTCGATCTTGGAATCCCCCACCTGCCAGGATCCCAGCACGTCGATCGCCATCGTCGCCCAGGGGGCCAGCAGGTTGTCGAATCCCCCGTTGAGCTCGAACGAATTCGTGAGCTGGCCGCCGGTGCGCACCGTATAACCAATCGACCCGTGCGGATTGAAGTTGCCGAACCGGGCCGACACGACTCCCAGCCCCCGGGCACTGAAGGACCCGGCTCCGAGGAGGTCCTGATCGTCGCCGGTCGGAAAGCGCGCCGACGTGAGCAGCGCGATCCCGAGCCGCTCGCCCTGTTTCAGCGTGATCTTGATGTGGCCTTCGATGTCGCCCAGGCCGCTGGCGACGCCCGCGGCCTGTGTGGAGGCCGTCAGGATCGGATTGGCGCCGGTACCGCCGAAGCGGTGCAGCGTGTCTAAGCCGACCAGGAAGATCTGCGCCGTGCTCTGACCCGAGACCGACGTGCGCACGAACGGCACGGCGACGCCGACGTCGATGCCGTCGGAGATCCCATAGCTCGCGGTGAACGACGCGACCAGCAGGCTCACAGCCAGGTGCAGGTTCAGCTGGACGAAGTCGCGCTCGAACGCGGGCACGCCGACGGTGTCGAGCGGCGGCCGGTTCTCATGGCGGAAATTGAAGACGATATCGTTGAGTGCCACTCCGCGCAGCCGCTCGAAGCGGACGGCGGAGAAATCGGCCCCGACGAACCAGCGTCCTCGCCCCAGCGTCTGCGCCCGCTCACCCAGAATCGGGCCGGCCGACGTGGACGTCTGCACGGGGACCCCGCCCTCGAATCGGAACGTCGTCCCCCCGGATGAAGACGTGATCGGCGTATTGGACACGCTGAAGCCGATCGCCGAGGTGAGAAACGAGATCACGGTGCCGCCGGACGTCTCGAGGGCGGGAATGAAGTGCGTCCCATGGTTGATCCCGGAGATCGAGTCGGGCTTGAGGTCCAGGCAGAGGGGTTGCCCGCACACCCCGAAGGTGAACAGCTGGTTGATCGCGCCGCGCGGTGTCTGCGCGGCCGACCCGGCCGTCGCGACGAGCGAGACGATGCCGAGGAGAAGGAGGCGACGCGGCATGGATGCTCCAGGGTTCACTAGAAGTTGTATTCCACGCCGCCGGTCCACATCACGCTGGGCTGCAGGCCGGAATCACGCAGCGGCATCAGGGCGTTGGTCACGATCTGCATACCGCCGCGCGTGCGGAACTTGAAGCCCAAGGACAGGCTCAGCAGGTCGTCCTGTTGAGACGGGATGTTGGTCACCGCCAGGGTGCGCCGCGCCGGCGCGAGAAACACCACCGGGGGCGGTACATCGAGCTTCTGTTTTCCCACGACCCACGAGCCCAGCAGGTCGAACGCCAGCGTCGCCCAGGGAGACACGAGCGTGTCGAAGCCCGCGTTGGCCTCCACGGAGTTGTTCAGATCCGTGGCGTCGCGCACCGTGACGCCGAGGTTCGCATGCGGGCTGAAGTCGCCGAAGCGGGCGGAGACGACGCCGATCGCGTGGCCACTGAACCGTCCGGCGCCCAGGAGGTTGTTCTCGTCGCCCGTGGGAAAGCGCGCAAACCCGACCAGCGCCACGCCGAGTCGTTCGGTCTGGGCGATGTTGACCTTCAGCCGCCCCTCGATGTCGCCCAATCCGGTAGCCGACGCGTCGACGGAGGAGGTCGACGTGAGCACCGGATTGGTCCCCGTCCCGCTGAAGCGGTGCAGCGTATCGCCGCCGACCAGGACGATCGTGGCCGTGCTCCGGCCCGAAACCGCCGTCCGCACGATCGGCACCGTCACACCGATGTCCACCCCGTCCACCAGGCCGTAATTCAGGGAGATCGAGGCGACCATCACACTGACATTCATCCGCGTCCGCACGGCGATCACGTCGTTCTCGAACGCAGGCGCACCGAGCGTGTCCGGCGGGAAGCCCGGGACGTTCACATTCTGGTGCGGCAGCGTCAGCGTGATGTCGTCCAGCGGCACGCCGCGCAGCCGCGCGAAATCGATGGCGGTGATACCGAACCCCGCGAACCAGCGGCCGCGCCCCAACGTCTGTGCCCGCTCGCCGAACACGGGCCCGCCCGACGTGGACGTGCGGACCGGCATCCCACCCTCGAAGCGAAACGAGGTCCCGCTGGACGCCGAGCTGATCGGCGTGTTCGACACACTGATGCCGATCGACGTCGACAGAAACGCGATCAGGGTGTTGCCCACCGCTTCACTGGCGGGGATGTAGTGCTTGCCGTGCTGAAACAGCACGGTGGTATCGAGGCACACCACCTCCCCGCAATTGCCGAATGTGAAGAGCTGGCGGACCTGTTGGCGCAGGTCCTGGGCGCGGAGCGGCGCGACAAGCGCGATCCCGACGAGAACGACAGCGGCTACCCGACGCGGCATGCACGGCTCCCGGCGAATTGACGAGGGCCCAATCATATGGCCAGGCGCGCGCAGTGGCAAACCCCTCTCAGCGCCCCCGGGGGCGCCCCAACGCGCGCACAAACCGGTAGGTAAACTCGGCCCCTTCGTAGTACTCCCGCACCCCGATGCGCTCGTCCCGACCGTGGGCGCGAATATCGTCGGCGTCGAGAAAGACCCCCGAGACGCCGTAGACCGGCATTCCCGCGTTACGCAGGTACAACCCGTCGGTCGCCCCTGTCTCCATGTTGGGAATCACCGGGACGCCCGGCCAGAGCGCCCGCGTCACCCGCTCGAGCGGCTCGAACACCGCCGGGACGAGCGGCGACGGCGGCGAGGGAATCGCTGTATCGATCGGGATCACGGCGACCGCCGTATCGGCCACGACGGCCCGCAGCGTGGCCTCCACCTGCGCCGGGGAGTCCTGGGGCAAGATCCGGCAGTTCACCACCGCACGCGCGGTCTGTGGCAGGGCGTTGTTCGCGTGCCCGCCCTCCAGTCTCGTGGCGACGCACGTCGTTCGCAGGATCGAATTGAACAGCGGTGAGCGGTCGGAGAGGCGGTTGGCCGCAGCCGTATCGAGGGGATCCCGCACCAGCGCCCGCATGTCCGCCGCAATGTCCGGAGATTGTGTGGACGCCATGCGGTCGAAGTAGGCCCGGGTGACGTCGTTCAGACTCGCCGCGAAGCGGAATGCCGCCAGCCGGCCGAGACCAGCCGCCAGGCGATAGATGGCGTTGTCGGGCACCGGCATCGAGCTGTGCCCCCCAGGGTTGCGCACCTCGAGTGCGAGGTCGTGGTACACCTTTTCACTCGCCTGCACCACCCGGGCGACCCGCCGTCCGTCGCGCTCCAGCGGATCGCCGGCGTCGCCGTTGATGCAGTACTCGGCGTCGATCAGGTCGCGGCGGTTGGCGAGCAGCCACGACACGCCGTTGTCGTTCCCGGTCTCCTCGCCCGCGGTGAGGGCGAGGATGAGATCTCGATCGGGGACGAACCCCTCGCGCTTGAGACGGATCACCGTGGCCACGAAGATCGCGGCCATGTCCTTGATGTCGCTCGTGCCGCGGCCGTAGAAGCAGCCCCTCTGCTCCGTCAGGGTGAACGGGTCGAGGGACCAATCCGAGCGCAGGGCTTCCACCACGTCCAGGTGCGCGAGCAGCAGCACCGGCCTGCCCCGGCCGTTCCCGCGGAGCCGGGCCACCAGGTTGCGGTTCCGCGGCCCCGCTCCCACCACCACCACGTCGGTATCGGGAAACCCTGCGGCCACGAGGCGCCGGGCCATCGCTTCGGCCGCCGGCGTGGTATTCCCGTGCTCGAAGGTCGTGTTGACGCCGACCAGCTCGGCCAGCAGGTCCCGGGCGAGCTGCTGGTCGGGGGTGCGCGCGGGCCCCTGCGCCCGTGCGGGCGCCGTGACGGCGAGCGCCGCCCCCAGGGTCAAGACAGCGAGGCGGACCGGCCAGCGGAGCATCACGGGACTGTCCTCATGGAGAAGGTGGGGGGAATATATTGAGGCCATGACCGCCGCCACGCCGACCTGCCCACGCTGCGCGACACCCGTGCCCGCCGGCGCCCGCGCCTGCTCGAATTGCGGGGCCGACGTATCGGGCCAACAGGGCCAGGTGGCCACGGCGTACGCGGCCGCCGCGACGGCGGTCCGAATGGGCGTGACCCAGGGTAGCCTGCAGGACGCGCTGCAACGCGCCACAGTGGGGGACTACGAGGTGAAGGGCGAGCTGGGCCGCGGCGGCATGGCCTCGGTGTTCCTCGCCCACGACATCGCCCTCGATCGCAAGGTCGCCATCAAGGTCATGTCGCCGGCGCTGTTCAGCACGGCCGGCATGGTGGAGCGCTTCAAGCGGGAGGCGCGGACCGCCGCGTCCTTGAGCCATCCCCACATCATCCCGATCTTCGCGGTGCGTGAGAGCCCGGAGATCGTGTACTTCGTGATGAAATTCGTCGAGGGACGCTCGCTCGAATCGATCG
>JBGPHP010000046.1:0-17644 GCA_041484445.1 Gemmatimonadota bacterium | reverse complement strand
TTCCTGCGCCAGGTCCTCCGCGCGCTCGGCGTCCCAGACCTTGCGGTACAGGAAACGCACGAGCGCGGAATAGGTGGTGCGATACACCTCTGCCAGATCTTCAGGCATCGCCCTCACTCAGGACCGGAAGTCGCGCACCAGAGCGGTCAGCTCCCCTGCGCGCCACGTCTGCTTCCCTCCGGCTGCAATCTTGACGCTGATCCGCCGTCCCGCCACCAGCACGGCGGGGGTGAGGGTAGCCGCCTGGGAGAGCTCGGGCACGGCTTGCAACAGGGCGAAGTAGGCATCGCTGAACGGGGCGACGGTGATCACGGGAAGGGAATCCCCATGGCCCAGATCCGTCCACACCGCGTCCCGGAGGATGAACAGCCGCCCGCCGGCGCGCCGGGTCGGGTTGATCCCCGGACGTCCATGCAGCAGGCCGTCGAGCTCCTCCCGGTCCGGTACCACCACGGACTGCGCAGCAGCCCGCGCTTCGGATTGCGATCGGGCGACGGCCCCCGCACCCGCCTGGTCTTTGGGTGCCGCCGGCGCGACGCGGCGGAGGTCTTCGACGGACCCGTTGGTCGCGACCGCCCCCGGCTCCTGGACGAGATACGACGTGTATTCCGTCAGAATCCCATAGCGCAGGGCAAGCTCCTTGAGCGCGGTCATGAGCTCCGAAGTCTGACCGTGCAGTCGGATCTCGCGAGACAGCGCGCCCGCTTTGCGCGACGCCCACAGCCGGGGGATGTAATCGTTGGCCGGGCGCTCAGCCGAGCCGATCGCGTCGGAGCGAAATCGTTCTGCAACGCCGTTGCGCAGCCCGCGCACCGTGGCGGTCCACTCGCGGACGCCCGTGGTGCGATACCGCCCGAAGACGATGACCTCGTCCCCCGCGAACAGATCGGGCAGCGCCTGCGGCTGCACGTCGTATAGCTCAACCCCGTCGCCGCCCTCGAGCGCCACGTCGGTCAGCACCGGGCTGGCGATCCGGTTGGCCAGGGCACCCACCGCCCGCTCGATGTCGCCGCCGGGCGTGATGTACTCGGTGAGTCCCCGGGCCTGTTCCGTCAGCCGATCCAGCAGGTAGGCGTTGACGTCGGTCCCGATCCCGAAGGAGAAGACGCGGAACGCACCGCGCTGCTCCTCGGCGCGTGCCGCGATTCGCTCGGGGTCCTGCTCGCCGACGGTGGGGAGCCCGTCGGTGAGGAACACGACCACGCCGAGCGCTCCTTCGGCCGGCGGGAGGCTGTAGGCTTCGTCCAGGGCGCCGGCGATGTTCGTGCCTCCCCCGGTTTCGAGTCCGCGGACCCAGTCGACCGCACGGCCGCGGCTCTCGGACGATACCGTCGTCCACTGGGCGGCGAAGCGGCGAACGCCGCTCTCGAACGCGATCAACCGGAAACGGTCTCCCGCATGCAGGGATGCGAGCAGCTGCTCCAGCGCGGCCTTCGCTTCCGCCAGTTTCTCTCCCGACATCGAGCCCGACACATCCACCACCGCGACCACGTCGCGGTGCAGTGCCTCCGCCCGTGCGGTGCCCGGGGCGAGCAGCAGCATGAAATAGCCGTCGTCGCCCGGCGGGCGATGCGTGACGAGCGAGACGCCCACGTGCGGGCGGGCGAGCGGCAGGAACAGATCGAGGTCACCGGTGCTCGAGTCCGCCAGTGTGACCTCGATGCGGCCGCCGGTGCGGCGAGCGTGGACCTGATGCGTTGGGGAGTAGGGATCGCCGAGGCGGTCGGCGCTGTCGGCGGTGAGGCGGAAGCTCGTGGCGGCGCCGGCGCTGCCCGGTCCGGCGCCGGTCGCGTATCGAAAGCGCCAGGCGTCGCCCTCGCGGCCGAGGATCTGCGTGTAGCGCAGCGTGATTTTGCGGGTCTCCCCGGGGTTGATGGGAAAGACGCGCGCCCGGATCAATCCATGGCCTGCCAGCTCGATCAGCGCGGGATCCCGCTTGCGGCGGACGATCTCTTCGTAGATGGCGCGGGCCTGACCGGCATCCATGGTCTCGCCGCGCAGCTCGGTATCGCCTTGCCACAGGGAGAAGCTGCCGAACGCCGCTTCGCCCGGGAGCGGATAGTGATAGTCGCCCTCGCCGAGTCCCGGCCCGCGATTCTGGAACCACTCTTCCACGGTGACATTGGCCACTCGTCCGACGACGGCGACCGTGACCGCGCTGCGGAGCTTTTGGACGCCCCAGCCAGGGCTGGGGCGCACGGGCTCGATCCAGCCCTGCGCCGAAAGGGCCGGGGCACAGGCGAGCAGGGTTCCGAAGAGCAGACCGAGACTCTGAAAGCGGCGATGCATGGCGGTGCGTCCTGATTGGGTCGCCAGGAGAGACGGCCAGGGTCTTCGATCTTGCACACCGTCAGTTGAGGCCAGGACAGGCCAACGGCCCCTCGCGGGGCCGTTGGGGATCGCTTAAGGGCAGGCTATGCCGTCATTACTGGAGCGGCATCGTCAGACCGAACAGCAAGCTGAGCGTATTGATCGGCGGATTGCCGATCGTGGTGTTCTTCCCGCTCATCAGGTAATTCAGCTCGACCCGCCCGCCGGTCGCGCCGGCGAGATGAAATCGATAGCCCCAGGCGAGGCTCGCGCCCGTGAGGGTCGCCGAGGAGCCGGTCGAGGGGTTCACGTTGGTCAATTGACCGCCGGCCGCGGCATACCAGCCATCCGTGACGGCGTAGTCGAGCCGGGCGCCAGCCTCGAAGGAAGTCGTGCTCGAGCCGGACCCTCCGACGTGGTGCACATCGAGACTTGGTTCGACGGCCCACTTCCCGCCGATCGGAATGACGGCGAATAACGTGGGCGGCGCCGGCACGGCGGTACCGAAGACCGCGAAGGAATTCGTTACGCCCGGAAAAAATATTCCGGTGATGTCGCCGCCGCTTCCCACGGCGTGGGCATCACCGTAGCCTGCCACGAATCCGACGACGGGCGTCCAGGCCTTCGTTTCGCTCGCGCGAGCAGGGCGTCCGCCACTGCCTTGTCCCAGGGTCGATGAGATGCCGAGCAGCACAGAGTAGGTGTTGAAGGCTCCGGTCAGCTCGCTGGCGTGCGTCGTCACCCAGTTGGCCTCGACCCGGCCGTTCAGATGGCTCGACAGGCTGGTCCGGTAGCCCACACCGACCTGCAGTCCCACCTGCTTGTTACCCGGGGTCCCCTGGTACACGAAGTTCAATACTCCTCCCGCCGCGCCGTAGAATCCCGGGCCGAAGCCGTAGTCCAATCGCAAGCCGACCCGGCCCAGTGTGATCGCGTTGCCGCCCAGGTTCACCTGGGAGCCTCCAAACTGCGGCTCGAGGGCCAGTCGCTTCCCAACCGGGATGATTCCGTACACCGGGGCATAGGTCAGGATCGTCGTCAGGAAGGTCCCGCCGGGGAGCTCGATGAATGTGGTTGCATTCCCACCGGTCCCGGCGGTCTTGAAGCTCGAGAACCCACCTTGGATCCCGATCTCCGGTTGCCACGTCCGTTGAGCGTTTGCCGGGCCTGCGAGAACGACGAGTGCCCCGATCGCGAGCAATTTTCGCAAGGTCTCCTCCGATGTGGATTGAGAAAGCGAAACGGAGTGTGCGGTGGCAAAGCTGCGCAGGCACGGAGTGGGCGCCTGTGAGGTGGGTCACGGATTCGACGCCCAATTTGAGGGACGGCGTTTCTAACTGTAACCAGGTGAGGGAATTAGCTCAGACCTCCCGCTCCTGCGCGGATGTGTGTATTGTGAACCCGTTCACAAGCACTCAAGACTATAGGATCCACCGGAGGATGTGCAATGCGGGTGACCTGGATTGGGGCGGCGCTGATGCTGGGAGCGCTGGCCTGTGGGAAGAAAGCGGAGCAGCAGACGGCGGCGAGTCAGCCGGCCGGCCAGCCTGAGGCCGCAGCGCAGACCGCCGGCCCAGTGGTCGAGGTCAACATGACCGGGACCGGGAACACATTCAAGTTCGAGCCGGACGTGATCCATGCCCCGGCGGGCGCCACCGTGCGGTTCATCAACGTGTCGGGCGGGCCGCACAACGTGACGTTCTATTCGGATTCGATCCCCGCGGGCAGCGCGGAGAAGCTGAACGCGGCGATGGCGAACCGCATGGACAACCTATCCGGGCCGTTCCTCATCAACGCCAACGACCACTACGACATCTCGCTGGCCGGCCTTCCTGCCGGTACCTACAAGGGCTTCTGCACGCCGCACCAGGCGTTGGGAATGAAGTTCAGCCTGATGGTGATGTAGTCTTCGCAGTCTCGATTTGCGACAGCGGCCCCGGGATGATTCCCGGGGCCGTTTGTTTTTGGGAGCAGGACCCCTAAGGTAGGATGGCTCGTAACGGCGTGCAGAGGCTGTCCGTCTCCGGGCGCACTACCTGATCCACAAATCCGATGTTGGCCTCAAGGGTCTGGCAGGCGCGCACCGCCGACGCGGTGTCGCGGTGGGCGAGCGCGACGCGCGCCAGATCGCGCCGCAGCGGCCAGAGCGACGCCACGAGCCCTAACGGGGCCGCGAGCACGGCATATCGCGTGGTAGCCTGATTCCAGTCGGCCAGCGCAGCCGTCGTATCGGCGCGACGCAGGGCCGCGCGTGCCTGGAGATCGAGGGCGAGGCTCGTCGGGAGTGGTGCGCCGTTCACGGAGAGGCGCGTGAGCGCGGGGCCGCGCCTGAGCAGCCATGCCAGCGTGGCGCTTGTGTCGCCGTCGGCCTTGGCCCAGGTGACGAGTCGTGTGCCAGCCGACGCCGCGTCACCGAGGGAAGGCAAGTCGAGCGCCTGCGCGAGCACGACCCACTGGTCGCGCTCGCGCGCGAGTGCGGCCGGCGCCGCCGCGAGCCGCGCGCGGGCGCTGTCCGACCATCCCTCGCGCAAGTCCGCCGCCACGCCGAGGCGCAGCGCCAGCGTCCGTTCGCGGTCGGTGGCGGCACGATGTGCCAACGCCGCGAGCACATGGCGCTCGGGGCCTTGCCGATCCACATCTTTGCCGAATTGTGCCGCCTGGAAGGCAAGGTACATCAGGAGAGTGAACGAGCGCCGGTCGAGGGAACTCAGTACGGCCTTCTGTGCCGCCAGTGATTGGAACAGCAGCGTGTCGGCCAACCCCACGACTTGAGCCACGACTGACATCGAGTCGATCTGCCGATACTGACGGATCAGTCGCTGCGCTTTGTCCTTGTCGCCGCTTACATACGCGAGTGAAATGCTGTTGGCGATCGCGGCGGCAAACCGTGGGTCCAGATCGAGCACCTCGTCGAACGCCACTCGTGCCGAGTCGAGGGACTGATCGAACAGCTGCCCGAAGTACAGGTAGAACTCACCCTGAACGAATCGAGGCCAGGTCCGATCGGCGGCCGCGTCCAGGGCCTTGCGAAAGAGCGCCAACGCCGCCTGGCCGTCGCCGTGATCCACCAACTCGGCGTAGCCTTCGAGCAGCAGGCTGTCAGAGGGTTCTAGTCCCGCCAGATGGTTCCGGGCCCCACGCGTAGCGATCCGCAGTGAGTCTTCGTCGGGCGCGACTTGGGCAAGGGCGAGCACTCGGCGCAAGTATGCGAGGGCGAAACCCGTGTCGCGCGCGATCACGACGGCGTATTCGGTGAGGGCGCGTTCGTACTCCCCATGGCGAAACGCATCGTCTCCTCTGAGAAACGCAGCGATCGCCTCCTTGCCGCGCGGGATGGTGACGTGCGGATTGGGCCGGAACCCGGTGCCGACTGCCCCGAGGATATCGGCCCAGGCTAGATCCATCACGGCGGACATCGAGTCCAGCGGTCCGCTTTTCGGCGACACGGACGTGATCGGGTCGCGTGCGCCGGTCCGATACAGCGCCGCCTCGAACGTCACCGAGTGTTCCGCGAATGCGACTCTGGCGTTGACGAAGTAGCGAGCTCCCAACTGCGCGGCGATCGAATCTGCCCCCGCGGCGGACAGCGGCTGTGTGCCGGCGCGCGCGCGCACCTCCCCGAATGACAGAGCGTCCGTGAGACCCGGCACCGAACTGAAGCGCCCCACGAACCACTCGGGCAGCTGCTCGGGGGGGCCTGGCGCCGTTCCGAGCACTGCGAAGGGCATCACCGCCACACTGCTGCCGGCGGTCGGCCGCGATCCGCGCTGCCCGAGCACGAACCAGAGCGCCCCTCCCAGGATCACCACGGCGATCGCCACGGCCGCGATCCGCGGCCATGGCCGTGCGGTCGCGCGATCGATCAGCGTGAGCCATTCGGCCGCCCGCGGCGGGCGGTCTTCGCGGTCGTCGGCGAGCGGGGCCACGAGCGCAGCGGCAAGGCTCGCCGGGATCTCCGGGCGGGATCCGCGTAACGAGCGCGTCAGCGTCGTGCGGTCAGTGCCCAGGGACGGGCGGGTGCCGGTCAGCGCCTCGAACGCGACCACCCCGAGGGAATAGAGATCGGCGCGCCCGTCCACGTCCGGCAGTCCGATCATCTGCTCGGGCGACATGTAGTCGGGAGTTCCGATGACCGAGCCGGGTGCCGTCAATGCGCCGCTCGTGCCCTCGCGGACCTGCGCCACGCCGAAATCGGTGAGCAGCGGACGGCCGGAGTCCTCCTCGATCATTATGTTGGCCGGCTTCACGTCCCGGTGGACGACGCCGCGCCGGTGGGCGACATCGAGGGCGGCACCGACTTCGCGGAGCACCCGCAGGATCTCCAGAACCGGCACCGGCTGGCGTCCGGCGAGTGCGCTCTCCAGGGTGACGCCGCGCACGAACGGCATGATGAGAAACGAGAGGCCTTCGCGCGTATCGAACTCGTACACGGGGACGATATTCGGGTGGGACAGCTGGGCCGCCAGGGAGGCTTCGCGCTTGAACCGGTCCTGCCGCATCTGGCTCGCCGCCACTTCCGGGGGCAGCACTTTCACGGCGACCAGGTGCCCGAGTGAGCGGTGCCGCGCGCGGAACACGGCGCCCATGCCGCCGACGCCCGCAAGGTCGAGGACCTCGTAGTGGTCGCCGATGGCGCGCTGGACTTCCTCGAGTGACGGGGGATTCATCGCCCGGGGCAAGATACGGTGCCTTGCTCAGGACCGCACGACGTCCGATACTCCGAGCCGTATGCCATCTTCTCCGGTCGTTCACGCCCGCGTGCTCGGCCCCGCGCGCGTCACCGTCGACGGCGCCGACGCGCCGGCGGAGCTGTTGTGGCGCAAACACCTGGCCTTGCTCGTGTACCTCGCGCGCAGTCCACGCGGCTCCCGTACGCGCGAGCACCTCATCGGAATGTTGTGGAGCGACCGCGATGAGAAGTCGGCGCGACACTCCCTGAGCGAAGCGTTACGCGTGCTGCGCCGCGTGCTCGGTGAGGCGCGGGTGCGCACCGACGTCGATCAGGTGGCGCTCGAGGCCGGTGCCCTGACGCTCGATTGCGACCAGCTCGCGGCGCGCTCCGCCGCGGCGGACTGGGCGAGCGCCGCCGCGCTGGTGCAGGGCGACTTCCTGGAAGGACTCGCGGTCCCGGACGCGAACGAGTTCGAGAACTGGGTGGCCACCGAGCGCATCGCCTGGCGCGCGCTCGGTGTCGAGGCGCTGACCCGCTCGGCGGAAGCGTCGCTCGCGGCCGGCGTCCCCGGGGATGCGCGCGCGGCGGCGCTGCGGGCGTTGACCATCGACCCGACGGCCGAAGCGGCGGCGCGCGCGGCGATGCGCGCGCTGACCCTGGCTGGCGACCGCGCCACGGCGCTGGACATCGGCACGCGCCTCGCGGGCGCGCTGCGCGAGCGGCTCGGCGCAGAGCCGGCGCCGGAGACGCGCCGCCTGATCGAGCGGGTGCGCGAGGCGCGCCTGGGCCGGCGGGTGGCGGCCGCGCCGAGCGGAACCCGGCCCCGGCCACCGCTGGTGGGGCGGGGTGAGGCGCACGCGCGACTCGGGGCGGCGTGGCACCGCGCGGCCGCTGGATCGGGCGAGGTCGTGTTCATCGAAGGCGAGCCGGGCGAAGGCAAGACTCGGCTGGCGGACGAGCTCCTCGATCAGGCGCGACTGGAGGACGCGACCGTCGCGGCCTGCCGCGCCGTTCCCTCTGACGCCCAGACACTCTGGAGCGGTCTCTCGGGGCTCCTGGCCGGCGGGCTCGCGACCGCTCCCGGGCTTGCGGGCGCCTCACCGGCCGCGCTCGCCGCCCTGGGCAGGCTGGACCCGGACCTCGCCGCCCGCTCTGCGCCGACCGCCGGCGTGATCGAGCCGTCGCGCGCCTTTGCGGCCGCGGTGCGGGCCGCCGCCGATGAACTACCCGTCTTGCTCGCGATCGATGATGCCCAGTACCTGGACGCAGCGACGGCCGAAGCACTGCCCCAGCTGGCGCGCGATCTCGCGGAGTGTCGCGTCCTGATCGTGCTGTGCGTTGCCGTGGGAACCCCTCGACCAGGCTGGGCCGAAACGCTGCGGGCGCATCTCGGCCGGGAGTTGCGCGGCGACGTCATTCGGCTCGAGCGACTCGACGCCGGGGCGCTGGCGACGCTGGCGCGGTGGGGGCTGCCGCGCTACGACGAGGCTGAGATCGCGCGGATCGTGCGGCGTCTCGAGCGCGACACCGCCGGTGTGCCGTTGCTCGCCACCGCGGTGCTCGAGGCTGTCGCCGACGGATTTCGACTCTCGCCCGACGCCCCCGCGTGGCCGAGCGAACGGCGCACCCTGGTGGACACGTTGCCCGGCGACCTCCCACCCGCCGTGATCGGTGCGGTGTGTCTGCAGTTCCGGCAGCTGCCCGACGGCGCGCAGCTGGTGCTCGGGGCCGCGGCGGCGCTGGGCGAGCGAGTGGAAGCACCGGCGCTCGTCCGGGCCACGGGGCTGGAGCGCGGCGCCGTCGATCAGGCGCTCGACCGGTTGGAGTGGGATCGCTGGCTCGCGACTGACGCGCGCGGCTACGCCTTCGCCGCCCCGATCGTCCGGGCCATCCTGCTGCAGGAGATGCTGTCCCCGGGCCAGGTCCGCCGGTACCGTGCCGCGGCGTTCGCTTGAGACCCGCTTGAGAGTCCCCGGCCATGATTCAGGTGAGACCTTCGGGAGCGGTAGGGACATGGAGATGACGTTGGCGGTGCAGCCGACCGATCCGTGGGCGCGCTTGGGGCGGGCGCTGGTGCGGCCACGCGGAGACCGTCGCTGGGACGTGTTCCTCCGAGCCACGGCGCTGGTCGGCCTGCTCGGCATTCCCATCCTGTTCTTCGTCGCCAACTCGGCGCCGCTCGTGTGGCTCGCCGTGGTGTCGCTGCCGGCGAACAGTCCCTTGAGCCCGCTGCTGCCCACGTTCTTCGAGCCCCTGATCATCCAGGCCGCGAAATGGTCGCCGGTATGGGCGGTCACGCTGGTTGCGTGCAGTGGCTACATGTACATGGAGTACCTCAACTGGCACGTGTATGCCTGGGTGTTGAACTGGGACCGGGTGGCGGCATTCCGGTCCCGGCGGTCGGTGCGCTGGGGCGTCCGAATGTTCGCCCGCTCGCCGTTCTGGATGGTCGTGATCTTCGCGTTTACGCCGCTGCCGTTCTGGGCGGGGCGCGCCTTGGCGATTCTGCACCACTATCCGTTGGGACGCTTCATGCTGGCGACCGCCGTCGGGCGCGTCCCGCGCTGGTTGTTCTACGCGTGGTTCGGCAGCCGGATGAACATCCCCGTGTGGATCCTCGTCGCGGCGATCGTCGTACCCGCCCTCGCCGTCATCGTGCCGCGTCTGGTCCGCGGTGAGCCGCTCCTCGCCGAGTCGGCTCCTCCGGCGGACGAGGTGCGTCCCGATCCGTAACAGTTGCGGTGGTGTGATCGGCCGATACCTTCGATTGAGGTGGATCACTCATCATCGTATCGGGGCACATGAACGTTTCCGGCGGCATGGCGATGCGGATGCTGGCGAAGGGCGCCTGGAATGCCGTTCGCAAGTACCCGCTGTCGATTTCGTTCGAGGTCACGCACGCGTGCACCGCGAACTGCTGGCACTGCAACTGGGGCGGTCCGATCAAGGAGACCCGGCGTACTCCTGAGGAATACGCCGCGATCTGCCGGGACCTCCACCCAGTGGTGGTCAACGTGTCGGGTGGTGAGCCGATGGCGCGCGGCGATCTGGACGATATCGTCCGGGCGCTGGCCGGGCCCGGCGGGTTGCCCTGGATCGTCGTGGTGAGCAATGCGTCGCAGCTCGGCCCGGAGCGTTTCCTGCGGCTCAAGCGCGCGGGCATGCATCAACTCTCGCTGTCGATCGATTTTCCCGACGACCGGCACAGCGAGTTCCGTCGCATCCCCGGTCTGTTCGCCCACATGTCCGAGATGGTGCCGCGGTGCGTAGCGATCGGGGATGACGACGATATCTCCCTCAACTGCTGCATCACCGCCTGGAACTACCGTGCCGTCCCCGACATGGTGCGTCTGGCCGCCCGCTGGGGGGTGAGCATCAACTTCTCGGTGTACACGCCGCTCCGGATGGACGACCCCAAGGGGCTCGTCAAGCACAACGAATCCGCGTCCGCGGCGGAGCTGAAGGAGAAAGTCGATGAGGTGATCGCCCTCAAACGCGAGGGCTATCCGGTGTATACGTCCGAACGGGTGCTGTGGAAGTTCTATCGGTTCATGATCGAGGGACGCGCCCCCGGTTGCTCGGCAGGGTATCGCTTCGTCGTGATCAATCCCGACGGCCGGCTCACGCCGTGCGCGATGGTCATGGCTTATTTCGACGATCATCGCACCATGCAGAAGGAGTTCTCCCGCCACAACACCTGTGAGGCCTGCTTCATCAGTACCCGCGCCAACTGCGAGAAGACGCTGCCGGAATCGCTCGCCGACAACGTGGACACCCTGCGACTGATGCTGCCGTGGAACTGGAAGGGGCGCCGCTCGACGACCGAATCCCGCCGCGCCCTCGCCGCGATTCCGGTGCCGCCCCAGTGACGCGCCGCTGCCCGCAATGCGGGAAGGAGCTGCCGGCCCTCGCCGTCCGTTGTGCGTGCGGCGCCGAGCTGCCCGAGGCCCGTGACCTCCGCTCCGATCCCGACCATCCCCATTGCGCCGCCTGCGGCGCGGCGATGGCGCTCATGACGGAGCGGTGCCCGTCTTGCGGCGCCGTGGGCTATCCGGCGCTGCGCGGACGGCGGGGGAAGAAATGCCAGGGCTCCCCCGAAACCGCTTGAGATCGGCTTGAGGCGGGTGGCCGAACGTGTCCCGGACCGTTCACACGGGGGACACGATGCAATTCGGCCATTTCGGGATCGCCCTGGCGATCGCCTCGCTCGACCCGCGGCCGGAGACGTTCGCGGTCGTCGGCGCCGCGCAGTTTCTGCCGAACCTCGACTCGCTGGTGGTGCGCGCCGGCTGGGCGCGCCCCGACTTCCACGGCACCTGGAGCCACAGTCTGCCGTTCTGCCTGCTGGTCGGCGCCGTCGCGACGCTGCTCGCAGGCCCCTGGCTCGGTTCGCTGGCGCTGCTCAGCATCGTGTGCCACGTGGTGGCGGACATGCCGACCGACACCGGGATCCCGCTGCTGCTGCCGTTCAGCCGCCGCCGGTTCTCGTTCAACCTGTGGAAGAACACCGGATACTGGGGTACGTCGATGTATGTCGGGTACTACCGCCATCCGTGGGCGTGGATTCTCGAAGGTACGGTTTTCGCCTTGGTGATCTGGCGCTACGGCAGACTGCTCGTCTGATGCTCTTACCTGAGTGATCGCCTCCATGTGGCTCCTCCCGCTGCTCCTGCTCGCCGATACCACTGGTGGCATCCAGGTCACGGTCGCACCCGGGGAATCGGTCCAGGTGACGAGCGTGGGGACGGGGCAGCCGGTCGTGCTCATCCCCGGCCTGTTCGGCTCGGCGTACGGATTCCGCAACGTGATCACCGCGCTCGAGTCCGCCGGGTACCGGTCGATCGTGATCGAGCCGCTCGGCATCGGGACGTCGGGGCGGCCCGAGCGGGCGGACTACTCGCTGACGGCCCAGGCGGACCGCATCGCCGCCGTGCTCGATACGCTGCGCGTGACACACGCCATCGTCGTGGCCCATGCCGTGGGCGCGTCCATGATGTACCGGCTGGCCTATCGCCGTCCGGACCTGGTGCGTGGCCTGGTCTCGCTCGACGGCGGACCGGCGGAAGCGGCAGCGACCCCCGGCTTCCGCCGGGCCATTCGATTCGCCCCGTGGATCAAATGGTTCGGCGGCGTCGGCCTCATCCGCCGCAAAATTCGCCACAACCTGGTCGCCGCCTCCGGCGACTCCACCTGGGTTGACGCCGCGGCGCTCGATGCCTATACCGCGGGGGCGGCGAGCGACCTGGACGGCACGCTCAAGGCGTACCTCGGCATGACGCGGGCGCGCGAGACGGAGCGGCTCGAGCCGCACCTGGCCCAGATTCGCTGTCCGGTGTTTCTGCTGGTCGGCAGCGCCCGTCACGACGGCGGGATCAGCGCAACGGAAGTGGCGCTGTTGCAAAGCCGCCTGCACGCGTTCACGATCGACACCGTGCCCGCCGCGGGGCTCTTCCTGCAGGAAGAACGGCCCGATGCGGTCGCGGCGGCGGTCCGACGCATGGTGGGGCAGGACTGACGCCCCATCGTTATATTGTCTTCCTCCATGCCGATCTTCGTCTTCTTACCGCTGCACCTGCTGCTCTGGCAGGCCGCCGACACGCCGGGCGATTGGGTCCGCGCGCTCCCGCCGGCCGTGATCGCCGTCCACCCCGATCGCCACGAGCTCACGATCGAGCTCGCTCCCGTGGATCTCCCTGCGGGGATGATGCACCACGGGAGCATGGCCGGAATGGCCATGCCCGGTATGGACATGAACGAGCACCACGCGCACAACCCGGTCTATCCGCCGGTGATGGGTGTGGATCTGCCGATCACGGGTTGGATGTCGGGATTCCGCATCGAGCTGGTGGACTCGGCCGGGCGCCCCGTGCCGAGTGAGCTGCTGCATCACTACAACCTCATCGATCCGAACCACCGCGAGTTGTTTCTCCCGATCTCCCGGCGCGTGCTGGCCGCAGGGAGCGAGACCGGCGCCGTGCACATGACACGCTGGCTGCTCGGCGCGCCGTTCGTCCGGGGTGATCGCCTGGTGGCGAGCGCCATGCTCCACAATCCGACGATGCAGAGCTACCGCGGCGTGCGGACGCGGTTGATCCTCACCTACACCGACGACGGACACTGGTATCCCCTGCTGCGCGCCTATCCGTGGCAGTTCGACGTGGCATTTCCGGTGGGAGACAAGTCATTCGACTTGCCGCCCGGCCGCTCGGAGAAGTTCTACGAGGGGAGTCCCGCCGTCCCCGGGAAAATCGTAGGGATCGGCGGTCACGTGCACGATCACGCGACTTCGCTGGAGCTGCGCGACCTCACGACGGGCGCGCTCATCTGGCGGGCGACGCCGCTCACGGACTCGACGGGTCACGTGGTGGGGATGCCGATGAAGAAATTCATCGGGCTTACGGGGGTCGGCGTCCGCATCGCGCCGGACCACCGCTATCGCGTCACGGTGTTCTACGACAATCCGACCGGGGTCACGCTTCCCGAAGGCGGCATGGGGGTGGTGGCCGGGCTGTTCCAGCCGGCGTCGGGCGTCACCTGGCCGGTCGCGGAAGCCGGGGACTCACTGTACGTGCGGGATCTGCGTCACGCATTGCGGCTGGGAGACGCCCCGCAGGTGTCGGCCCGGCTAGGTACTGACGTCGAGCACGCCCACCACTGATTCCCCGGCACGCGCGGGGACTTCGGCCGCGCGCCGCCGCTGCATCACCGCCAGCATCACCCCCGCCAGCACCAACCCGGACAGCGCATCCACGCCGTAGTGGAACTGCCCGTACACGACGCCGAGCACGAGACCCGTGGTGGGGATCAGCAAGGCGAAGCCCAGCGGGCGCCAGTAGCGCAGGGCGAACCCGGTGGCGACCACGGACGCGGCGACGTGTGACGACGGGAACGCCGCGCCCCACGAATCCCCGCGATCGAGCAGCCACTGCGTGAGGCGGGCGGGGCCCACCGCCGTCGCCGCGTTGTGCGGCAGATCGAAGGCGTAACGCGGACCGGCGACCGGATAGAACAGGAACACGACGTAGCAGAGGTAGAACGTGATCATGACGCCGAGGATCGTGTGCCGGGCGGCCTCGCGCCGCCCGGAGAACCAGAGCCCCAGGGGCGGGGCGAAGAGAATCGCATAGTACGCCAGGTAGCAGCTGTGGAGCACGGCTGAGAGCCAGGGCACAGGCATCCCGCGGATCCAGCGATAGGATACCTGTGAGCCGAACACCGCGGTCTCGAGGTGCTGAATCGCCAGGTCGTTCTGGAATCCGGAGGCCAGGGTCAGCACCCCGATCTCGCTGTACAAACCGGCGAGCAACAGCATCGGGTACCAATCCCCCAGAAACCGCCCCACCGGACTGCCCTCACGGGCGTATGGCGCGACCAGCGCGAGTCCCACGATCATGGCGTGGGCCGCCACCAGATACTGCCAACCGGTGATCGCCTCTCCGGAGAACGAGCGGGCCAGGGCGACGGTCGCGATGGCGACGTAGCCCAGGGTCCAGCGATCCAACGAGGTGAACCTGCTCACAACCATCCCTCCGCGCGGTACCAGGCGGCCGTCCGGGCCAAGCCGGTCGCCAGATCGGTCGTCGCCCGCCAGCCGGCGTCTCGCGCGAGCGCGTCGGCGCGGCAGGTCCAGGCAGGTGCCAGGAACTCGTTCGCTTTGTCGGCCGACAGGACCGTGGCGCGCCCGGCGAGGTGCGCCAGCGAACCTACGGTCCAGAGGGCGATTCGCGCTAGCGTGCCCGGAACGGGCACAACCCAGGGCCGTGCGCCCACCGCTCGTCCCACCGCCTCCACCAGGCCCCGGCTGGTGGTGACGGCCGGGTGCGCCGCATAGTAGACCTGTCCGACGGCCGCGGGGGCCAGGGCGGCGGCGATGAGCGCACTCGCCAGGTCGCCCGCATACACGACCGACAATTCCTGCGATCCGTCACCGATCACCGGGCACAGCCCGGCGCGCGCCAGGCGAAAGATGCGCAACGTTTCCCGGTCTCGCTCCCCGTAGACCACGGGGGGACGCACGATGGTCCAGGGAAACGCCGCCGCCCCGACCAGCTCCTCCGCCGCGAGTTTGCTGCGGCCGTAGTCGGTCACCGGGGACGGCGCCCGCGCCTCGTCGATCGGATGCCCGGGATCGGTCGGCCCTCCCACGGCGAGCGTCGACACATGCACCAGGCGTCGTGGCGGGTGCCGGGTGGCGGCCTCCAGCAGCCGCGCCGTGCCGTCCCTGTTGACGGCCAGAAACTCCCGCAGGTTTCGCGCGCTGATGCGGCCGGCCACGTGATACACGATCTCGGCGCCGGCGCAGCCTTCCCGGAGCGCCTCAGGGGCGTCGAGGTCCCCTTCGATGATGCGAACGTCGGTCCACCCGAGCGCGCGCGCCTTGGCGCGATCGCGCACCAGGCAGGTCACGGCGTCTCCCCGGTGTCGCAACGCGTCGACGAGATGGGCGCCCACGAATCCTGTGGCGCCCGTGACAAAGGCCCTCACAGCGCCTTGTCGTAAACGCGATAGGTTTTGTAGGGACGAAAGCCGAGTCGGAGCAGGCCGTTGACCATCGGCGCGTTGTCCTCGAGGATCCAGCCGGCTTCGCCCTGCGGCATCCGGCGCGCGGTTGCGTGCGTCCAGATCCAATGATACAGCAACGCGTCGATACCCTTGCCGCGGTACTCTTTGCGCACGCCCAGCAGGGGGATGCGGGCCCGATCGATCTTGCGAGAATACCAGAGGATTTTCAGGATGCCGGGGAAGAGGCGGCCGGACGGATTGTGCTTCAGGGCGACGTTGAAATCGGGAATGGCGACCCCGAATCCCACCACCCGTCCCGCGATCTCGGCGAAGACCACGAGGTCCGCGATGATGATCGGCTTGAGCTGCTTGGCGAGGTGCTCGAGCTCCGCGTCGGTCATCGGCACGTAACCCCAGTTCTGCTCCCACGCCTCGTTGAAGAGCGACTTCACGAGGTCTACTTCCTCGCGGAAGTGCTTCATGTCGAGCGGGCGCAGCGTCACACCCAGTCGCTCGGCCAGAACGCGGCTCGCGCGGATGAAGCGCTCCGGTGGGGCCGCGCCGCCACCCCAGAAGGCGATCAGGTCCTTCGCCTTGTGGAATCCGTACCGCTCGTGCAGCGGCACGTAGTAGGCCGGATTGTGGGGCATCAGCACCACCGGCGGGGTGTCGAAGCCCTCCACCAGCAGGCCACATTCGTCGTTGATCGACGGGTTCATCGGGCCGCGCATCGTGTCCAGGCCGCGCTCGCGCAGCCAACGGGCCGCGGTGTCGAACAGCACCACCGCCGGTGCCGGGTCATCCACGGTTTCGAAGAAGCCGTAGAAGCCGACGCGGTCGTGATGCAGCCGGTTGTGGGCCTCGTTCTGGATCGCCGCAATCCGTCCGACCATCCGCCCGCCGTCGGAGGCGATGAAGTACTCCGCCTGGGCGTGTTCGAAGAAGGGGTTCTTCTTGGGGGAGAGGATGGTGCGGACGTCCATCCGCAACGGCGGGACCCACATCGGGTCCCGCCGGTGCAACGCATACGGAAAGGCGATGAATCGTTCGAGGTCCCGTCCAGAACGGACGGGAGCCACCTCGAGGCTCAAATGACCCCCAGCTCCTTGCCGAGCCGGGCGAACGTGTCGATCGCGCGGTCGATCTGCTCGAAGGTGTGAGTTGCCATGAGGCTGGTGCGCAGCCGGCACTGGGACGGCGGCACGGCGGGCGGCACGACGGGGTTGGTGAACACCCCCGCATCGAACAGCTTGCGCCAGAACAGGAACGTCGTCTCGAGCGGGCCGATGAGGACCGGCACGATCGGGGTTTCGGTCGGGCCGATATCGAAGCCCAGGCCCCGCAGACCATCCTGCAGCCGGCGGGTGTTGACCCACAGCTGATCACGCCGCTCCGGCTCGCGCTGCAACACATGCAGCGCCGCCAGCACGCCGGCGGTATTGGCGGGCGGCAAGGCGGCGGTGAAGATGAGCGGCCGGCTGTGATGCTTGAGATAGTGGATCACGTTCTCGGTGCCCGCGGCGAACCCGCCGATCGAGGCCAGCGACTTCGAGAAGGTGCCGACGATCAGATCGACCTCATCGGTGAGGCCGAAGTGCGCCGCCGTGCCGTCTCCCTTGGGTCCCAGCACACCGACCGAATGGGCATCGTCCACCGCCAGAGCGGCGCCGTATTTCTGCGCGACCTTGATCAGGTTCGGCAGGTCGGCGATATCGCCCTCCATCGAGTAGACGCCGTCCACGATGATCATCGTTCCGGTGCCCTCGGGCACGCGCTGCAGCTTGCGCTCCAGCCCGGCGAGGTCCCCGTGGTTGAAGCGGACCGTCTCGCCCTGCGACATCTTGGCGCCGTCGACGATGGACGCGTGGTCCAGCTTGTCGAGGAACACCATGTCGCCGCGGCCGACCATGCCGGAGATCACGCCGAGGTTGGCCTGATAGCCGGTCGAGAAGACGAGGCAGGATTCCTTGCCGAAGAACTCGGCCAGCTCGAGCTCGAGCTTCTCGTGCAGATCCAGCGTGCCGTTGAGGAACCGGCTGCCGGTGCATCCGGACCCGTACCGCTCGAGCGCCGCGCGCGCCGCCGCGAGGACTTCCGGATGATGGGTGAGCCCCAGGTAGTTGTTGGAGCCCATCATGATCCGTTCCTTGCCCTCGATGA
>JBGPHP010000045.1:0-17668 GCA_041484445.1 Gemmatimonadota bacterium | reverse complement strand
GTGCTGTTCCTGCATCCCAGCATGGACGGCGCCTGTCTCACCGCGACGAACAACCACCTCTGGTCGCACCGCTCGGGGCTGACCGCCACCGGGGTCGCCTACACGACGAACGACAACCGCACCGGCGGCGGTAAGATCCTGGTGAACGACTATATCCTGCAAAGCGGACTGGGCGGTCTTTCCGGAACCCCGTGCGACTCGACCGCGATCATGCCGATCGGCACCGCGGCGCACGAGCTGGGCCACATCCTGTCGCTCCCCGACCTCTACGACCTCAGCAACGCGACCGAGGGGATCGGCGAATACGGCCTCATGGGCAGCGGCAACTACACCACCGGCAGCAGCCCGGCGCGCTACGACGCCTGGTCGCTGCAGCAGATGGGGTGGACCACGGTGCGGCCGCTCACGACGAACGGGACGTACAGCGTCGGCCCCGTGCCGACCGCGGATACGATCTTCTACGTCAATGTCCAGGGGGCCAACCCGCGCAGCGAATTCTTCCTGATCGAGAACCGGCAGGAGGTGCAGTCGGACAGCGCCATGCTGCGGTTCCACTGCAGCGTCAGCGGCAATCTGTCCGGATGTGAGGGCGGACTGTTGATCTACCATGTGGACGGCCTGAAGGCGTGCATGATCGACGCGTGTCCCGGCAACCAGGTCAACGTCGGGTCGATCCACGGGCTCGCGATCGAAGAAGCCGACGGACTGCGCGGTCTCTGGAATCACGACAACCGCGGCGACGGCGGCGATCCGTACCCGGGGACGAGCGCGGACAGCGCCTTTTCGTTCGGGACCAATCCCGCCGCGACCAAGAACTCGGACACGAGCTTTGTGGGATTCGCGCTCGATTCGATCCACCAGCTGGTTCCCAAGGGTGAGATGTCGTTCCGGCTGCGATTTGGCGGGCTCACGCTCGTCCAGGCGAGCGACACGACGGCGCAGGTGAAGGTCGACGGCCTCGCCTTCAACGTGTTCCGCAATCTGTTCGACGACGGGTCGATCCACACGATCGCGGTGGACACGCCGCAATTCACGCCCAACGGCCGGACGCGGTTCGCGTTCCTGTCGTGGTCGGACGGGCAGGCGATCAGCCACCCGGTGACCGGTGTCTTCGCGGGCGCCAGTTACACCGTGACGCTCGCTCGTGCTCACCGGCTGAACGTCACCGTCGGCGCCAACGGCATTGTGGCGTACAGCCCCACCGCGGATACCAACGGGACGTTCATCGACCAGGGGACGCCGGTGACGCTGACGGCCACGCCCACAGCGCCGTTCGTCTTCGCGGGCTGGACCGGGGATACAACGAGCGGCAACACGATCCTCGTGCTGCCGATGGGCCGGCCCTACACGGTGAGCGCCCATTTCGATCCCCAGCTCGTCATCGCGACCGGCGATCCGCGGCCCGCGGGGATCATGGGAAAGGCCTACGCCGATACGCTCGTGGCGACCGGAGGGTCGGGGACCTACAGCTGGCAGCTCGTGAGCGGCGCGTTGCCGTCCGGCCTGGCGTTCTCCACGTCGGGACGCATCACTGGGTTCCCCGGGCAGACCGGGGTGTTCACCTTCACCGTCCGGGTGACCTCCGTCGGCCAGCAGCAGCAGCAGCAATACAACATCACCGTGACGGCGCCGACGCTCGTCGCCTCGACGGTGCTGTCGGAGCTCTTGAACGGCGCCGGCACCCTCACGACCGATGAGCTGCGCTACCTCGACCAGCTCGGCAACAAGACCTGCAACGTGCTCGCGGTGACCCCGACCTGCCTGGACGTCGGGGACTTCCTGGCGTGGGTGCAGGCGACCGGGGCGACGCCTACATCGCCGCTCGTAGCCGCGAAAGGAGGCCGGCCATGACCGCGACGCGTCGCACGCTCATCAGAGCCGCGGTGATCCTGCTGGCCGCCTGCAAAGGGAACCCGACGGGGCCCGTCGCCGGCACGCTGAAGGTGAATCTCACGACGCCCAACAGCGGCTTCGACGGAGCCGCGGTCATCGCCCTGACGTCTCCGGTGCCGCCGACCTCGGTGACGCCCACGGCCGGCCTCGCGCTGTGGGGCGGCCCGGTCGCGACGACCAACGCCCGGATCGTGCTGACCGGCACGCTCTCCACCGGGACGATTCTGACGCTGCAGGTGGACGATGTGAACAAGGTGGGGCAGTACAGCGTGACGGTGCAGCAGGTCGCCGCAGCAACCTACCAGCGGAGAAGTTCGCTAACCGGGTACTCGGCGACCGTTACCAAGTAGTGCACCCACCCGGTGCGGCCGCGAACGCCGGCGTGCCGTCGCCGAGGTGGATCGTGAGCAGCCGGCTCCGCCAGGTGTCGAGCGCCCATGCGAGGAAGCGCCGGGCCGCGGGATGCGGCGCGGCGACACGCATCAGACTGATCGAGTAGCGATTCACGAGCATCGTATCGCCCCTGAAGAGCGGCTGCAGGGCGAGGTCGTGGAGCGTCGCGAGCGTGGGCAGGTCGGCGAGCGCGTAGGCGCCGCGCTCGTCGGCCAGCCGCAACGTGGTGGTCTGGTCGGTGCCCGACTCCAGGTACCACGCATGCCCCGACTGCCACGGCGCCAGACCCGCGCGGCGCCACACTGCGAGCTCACGCTCGTGGGTGCCCGAGGAATCTCCCCGTGATACGAAGGTGGCGGCGCGTGCGGCGATGCGGCGAAACGCCTCCGCGGCGTCACCCGCAGCCCGCACACCGGCCGGATCCGCCGCCGGTCCCACCACCACAAAGCCGCTCGTGACGAAGGGGCAGCGCTCGATCGTGTTCTCGGGACCCAGGATTTTCGTTTCGAGCGCGGGGGCGTGCGTGAGGGTGACGTCCAGGTCACCCTGTGCCGCGGATCGGAGGATCTGGCCCGAGGGCGCGATGACCGTGGCGAGCGGCGCGTCCCGCCACAGGGATTCCGCGACCGCGAGCATGCCGGATTGTCGCACGGTGGTCGTCGTGCCGAGGCGCAGCGCGCGCGCGCCTTCTCGGTGACAGGCGACGGCCAGCAACAGCAGCGGGAAGCGCGCAAGGCGTAGCACGGGTGTGACCGGCATCACACGTCCTCGTCTGACGAGACGACTTGTTCACGTCGCGGCGATTCCCTACGTTGCACCGAGATCTCTTCCGCGAGAAGACCCCATGCCGTCCCGCCGTTGGGTGATTTGCGTGCTCGTGCTTGGCGTTGCCTGCAAAGGCACGGAGCCCGTCACCCTTGTTCCGACCACGATCGATGTATCGCCCGCCGCGGTGACCTTCGGCGCCCTCACGAGCGTCCGGACACTCGTGGCGGTGGTCCGAGACCAGCACGGCGACACGCTCGCGGTGCCGAGCGTGCAATGGAGTGTCGGCAATGGCACGGTGGCGAGCATCGATCCCTCCGGGCACGTCACGGCGCGGGGCCTGGGCGTCACGCAAGCGTACGCGACCCTACCGGTCTCCTCGGGACAGATCCGCGACAGCGCCACGATCTCCGTCTCGCAAGTGCCTGCGCAGCTCGTGAAGGTGTCAGGGGATCAGCAGTTCGACACGACCGCTGGCACATTGCCGGCGAGCATCGTGGTACAGGTGAACGACTCGACGTCGCATGGCATTCGTGGCGTCATCGTGACCTTCGACGTCACCCAGGGGGGCGGCAATGTATCGGCGGCGGTCGATACGACGGATTTCGGCGGGCGTGTCTCGACATCCTGGACGCTGGGGCCGGGGCTCGGCGCCAACGCTCTGAGCGCGACCGCCGCGGGCAGCGGCATCACGGGGAACCCGCTCAGCTTCGGGGCGACGGCAGTCGCCGCGGGATCGGGACAGACTGTGAACGTGTTCGCGGGCGATGGCCAGACGGGACTCACGGGGTTCAGCGTGAACGTGCCCCCCGCGGTCGTGTTGCGCGACGGCCTCGGGACGCCGCTCGCGGGCAAGTCGGTGACGTTCGCCATGACGGGCGGTGGGGGCAACCTACTGGGCGCTTCCGCGACGACCGATGCAAATGGTGTGGCGCGCGTGGGATCGTGGAGCCTCACCGCAGGCGCGAATTCCCTGACGGCGACGGTGAACGACACCGGCGTCATCATCGGCAACCCGGTGTCCTTCACGGCCATGGGCGCCGCCGCGGCCTATCACATCGATGTCCGGTTCCCCGTGGCGATGTCACCGGCCCGGCAGGCGGTGTTTACCACGGCCGCCGCCCGCTGGGAATCGCTGATCTTCGGTGACGTGCCGGATGTGCCGGTGAATTTCACCACCGGAGTTTGCGGCGTTACCCAGCCCGTCACCGGGACGGTGGATGACATCGTCATCTTCGCGATCCTCGATTCGATCGATGGCCCTGGTAACATCTTGGGACAATCCGGATTTTGCGTCTCGCGTTTGAGCAGCCATCTCCCGCTCATCGGGGTGATGGAGTTCGACACGGCAGACGTGGCAGGTCTCGAATCGTCGGGCCGGTTCGGGCTGGTGATCGAGCACGAGATGGGCCACGTACTGGGATACGGGACGGAATGGAACGCACTGGCCCTCTTGTCGGGCGGTGGCGGTTCGGATCCCCATTTCGTGGGGGCGCAGGCCCTCGTGGCCTTTGATGGCAACGGTGGGTTGAACTACAGCCTCGGCGCAAAGGTGCCGGTCGAGAATACTGGAGGGGCGGGTACTCGTGACGCCCACTGGCGCGAGGCCGTGTTCAAGAACGAGTTGATGACGGGGTTCATCAATGCCGGTGCGAACCCCCTGTCGGTCGTCACGACCGCCTCCATGGGTGACCTCGGCTACCTGGTGAACTACGCGGCGTCAGACGTCTACGTCGTGCCCGCGCCTCCTGTCGCGACCCGAGGGACGATGCTGGTGCTGGGCAACGACATTCTGCGCATGCCGGTCATGGAGGTCGACGCGGCGGGGCGGGTGGTGCGGACCGTCGCACCGCGGTGACCACGCCCTCGAAGGGGGCTGAGTCTCCGCGCGTGTTGGGGCGCAAGGCGAACCGTGTGTTGGTCGCCGGTCTGCTCCTCTCGCTGGCCGCTCTGGTGCTATTAGTACTGCGCGACAGCGACGCACTGTTCGTCGCCCTGGTGGCGGTCGCGGCATTCGGTCTGCTGCTCTTCGCACTCCCCACCGCGCTCTTCCTCTTCTATTCCTGGCGCACGCCGGTTCCTGAGGTCACGCCCGGGATGCGGTGGGCGGTCTCTATCAGCGCCGGCCTCCTGTTGCTCGGCGGAGCCCTGTACGCCTGGGGGTCGCTGCAGGACGGATCGGCGGTGGCGGTCGGCGTCGGAACGCTGGTCGCGGCGATCGGTGCCACCGCGATCGTTCGGGCCCTGCGGTTCACCTCACCGCCCGAGCCCGTCACGCGACTTGTGTATGGGCGCTCCAGCATCATCGGTGCGTTCTTCTTCCTGGTCATCGTTGTTATCACGCCGAAGTTCGCCTGCGGCTGCGGTGGCAAGGACAAGGCCTACAAGGCCCAGCTGAAGAGCGACCTGCGCAACGTGGTGCTCGCGGAGGAAGCCTATTTCTCCGACCACCATCGCTATGCCGATCGCCCGTCGCTCGGCGACGGCTTCGCCGCGATCACCAACGACAGCGTCGTCGTCGTGCCCGCCGACAGTCAGGGCTACTCCGCCACCGGCACGCATGCCTATCTCCCCGGATTCACCTGCGGTCTCTGGTCGGGCGTACGGCCCGCGGACGGCATGCACGGCGCCGCCGAGGGCGTCGTCACCTGCTGGGACGTGCGGTAACCCGATCCCACGGTTTCCCTGCTAGTTTTGTAACCAGGGGGCGGTAGCTCAGTTGGGAGAGCACCTGGTTTGCAAGCGCGCCGAGGATCCCGGCGTTTTCGCTAACTCGGCGCAGTCGCGGCAGATGGTTCGCACGGGGTGCGAAGGTCCTTCGGGGCTTTCGCACCCTTGGCGTGCCTGACCGTGCACAACTTGTTGCACACCGCAGCTCGGGCGGCGTTTGCGCTCGTCTGGGCCCCCCGGCATACTTCGTTCGAGCTTCAGGGCAGACCCTAGCGAAACAGCGAGCAACAGGACTCTCCGAATGGCGCCGTGGAAAGTGCAGCTCCTCCGAGTGACGCTCTTCGTGTCTCCGGACGCTGATCCGTCGTTCGAGGCCCTCAGTTGGGCCGGCCTGACGGGTGCGAAGCCAGAAAGCGTTCAGAACAAGGCCGGGGACGAGCGCGAAGAAGGCCCGTTCCTCGGAGGCCGGCTGCTCCTTCAGAAACAGCCGCGACGTGTCGACCTCTATCACGCGAGGACGGTATCCGACGAGGAGGAGGCTGAAGATCCGGTCGCGACCCTCGGCGAGCTAGAGCCTGCGTTTGAATCGGTGCGCGGGGTTGTGAGCAAACTGCTGGAGAGCCTGCGCACCTGTTGCGTGAGAATCGCGCTCGGGACTGACATGGTGCAGCCCGTAGAGACCGTCCAGGCGGCCTACAAAACCCTGGTCAACCACATCCGCAGCGCCACGTTCAGCCTTGAAGGGGCCCAAGAGTGGCTTTACCAGGTCAACCGGCCTCGAGAGTCCAAGGTGCTCAAGCCGCTTGTAGTCAATCGACTTACACGCTGGCACGCATCCTCCTGGCAGGCGGTTAGATTCCAGGTGGTGGTCGGAACTGGTCCCGAGGCGAGAGCCTACGGGCCCACACGCATAGGGGCGGTTGTTTCGACCGACGTGAGCACCCAGGCAGATCGTGGCGATCCGCTACCCGGAGGGAGCTTGCTCCCTCTGCTAGAGGAGCTTCGGGGACTGACCGTAGAGATTCGGGACAGGGGGGACATTCCATGAACGTTAGCGCGCCGAACGAGCCCAGAGCGACGAGCTCGACGAGCCTCGCGCCGGCCACGCGTGTCCCGTGGTCACTGTTCCCGGCGTTTGCAACCGCAAGAACCTCTGTCGGTTCTGAAGGGGGTCCTGGTACAACCCTGGACAATCTCTTCTTTGCGTATTCGTTCACCTCACCGAGCGAGCCGACGGGAAGTCTGGAGAGCCCCTCGGAGGGCTCGGGCATAGCAGAGGCGTTCAGGGCTTGGCTTGACCTCGCCAACGATCAACTCGCTTCCAACTGTGCATGGGTTTCCGAGTACCGCGCCGCTGCCCCACACCTGGTTCCGAAACTCAGGTACCTCCCGCGCGATCTGAAGTGCGACGTCTGGCACTTCGAACCCACGGTGGGGACTGCGACTCCCTCTCTTGGGGGAGACTCGGGCCGCCCGACCGCAACAGAGCGACTTCGGCACATCCTCGACTCTGCGGTATTCGAGGTTGCCGAGCCGGACGAGGAGACCTCCTTCGAGCGGGAGGTGGCGGAGTACGTGCGGGACTACGCCGGCGCGGCGCTCGCCGCCATTTATCGCGCGATCTTCGAGAGCGACCGCAGGCCCGACGTGGGGGCGGCGCTCTTGGAAGCGCTAGCGCTCCTGCCGAGACGGGTCGAGCAATCGGGTCGCGCCTCGATCTTCCGAGCGAGCCTGCTGCACGCTGAACCGGAAATCCGCTTCGTCGCTGCTCGCGCGTTGCTAAGACTCCGCGGTCCACTAACCACCGAAGCACTTCGAGCTGCCGCCCAGCGCGAGTCACACCCCGAGCTGCGCCGCGACCTCACCGAGATCCTTCGCCTTCTCGATGGCAGCGGCCAACCTGCTGCTCCTTAGGGAGCTCAAGGGCAGACCCGACAGCTGGATCCTACTGCCTGACTGGCTATCAGCTTCGGAGCTTCCGGCCGACAGGCTCGTGGCACTCAACACGGCATCGAATGAGCTCTCCATGTACTCTTGCGATGCGGAGCGCCTTCAGGATGAGAAGCTGCGGATCACCGCCGCACTCATCGCGAAGCGAACCCAGCTTAAAGACGTGGACTGGGTCGTCGTGCCCTTGGCGAGACTCGAGGCTGCTGGATACGACATAGTGAACACCCCGCACTCTGGGCAGAGCCTTGATTCGGACGTCAATAGGGGACACTACGACCTCCGCCACCTCACCGCTCGCAGACTGCTCGAGCTGTTGGAGATTCTGACCCCGGAGTCGGCTGAGGGCGACCTACCCAAACGAGTGAGCGTTCTCAGCCTCGAACTGGCGCGCGAGTTGCGGGCTGCTGAACAGAGTGGGCGCTACCGGATGCAGGACGCCAAGCTGCGGGAACAAGTGGACGACATCCTCGAAGAGCCATGACTGCACCAAGGCAACCAGCCTCCTAAACCACTTAGGTCCGCACGGGCGCCCCGGAACCGCCCGCAGTGGGTCCGAGTGCCGCTCGTCGGCGATCGCCCCGCCGCGGACCGCCTAGAGCGACCCGGGGAGTGTGGCCCCGCCGATCGTGGACGCGGTCACGACGTCGCCCGCGACCACCATCGCCAACGCGTCGGCGCGGTCGGGGGAGCGGCCGAGCCGGTCGCGGATCTCGTCCTTGCGCACGAGCGCCGTCTTCCCGCTCGGCTCCTCCTTCCACGTCGTCGCGAGCAGCTCGTCGAACAGCTTGAGGTCGCGCGGCGTCGGCGAAGCGCGCGGGCAGCGCGCCGCCGTTGAAGGGGACCACCGCGTAGCCCAAGTGCCGAAGCCGATCGAAGGTGCCCGCGCCCAGCCCCACCGCGTCGACGATCAGCGTCGCCGCGCTCCCCAGGCCGGCGAGGGTCTTCGCCGAGAACCCCTCGCGGTCGGCGGGCGCGACGCCCAGCGCAGCGAGTCCGGCGACGAGGCAAGCGTGCTGCGCGTGGTGCTGGAGCCCGCGGAGCTGCGGGAGCGCCAGGCGTGAACCGTGCACACTTTCGTGCACACCGACTCGGGCCCGAGTGCGCCTGGGTGGAGGGAAGCGATTATCTTGTGTGCACTTCGGGGCGGTAGCTCAGCTGGGAGAGCACCTGGTTTGCAACCAGGGGGTCGTGGGTTCGAATCCCATCCGCTCCACTGCCGCAACTCGTCAACTCGCCTACGCGGTGAGGCCAGCCCCACGACCAGACCCTGCGCTGGGTCCTCCGCTAAGACGCGCGCGGGCTGGCGCGGCGAGGCGTCGCGCGTGCCGCTGTACGAGCAGCACGCACAGTGTGATGATCCCTCCCACTGTGTCGCTGTTGAAGTTCGCAAACCGCGTGAACGCGGGCCAGGGTACCGCGCTCAGCGCCGTGGAGGCATAAACCGCCGCAATCCCGAGTGCGAGGCGCCAGCCCGGACGGAGGGTTGCCGCCGCGGCGCTGGCAAAGACGGCGACCCAGGCCAGGTAGCCGAGCGTGAATGTGTGCAGCCAGGCGATCGGCGTGAGCAGCACCGCGAGCAGCACCACGGCGCCGAGCTCGACGGGGGCGGCGCTGTCGTCCTCGGGACTCCGGTTCAGCAAGATGGCGGCCACTAGGCCGAGCGCCAACAGGTGCAGTAACACGATGGACCAAGGCGCTCCGCCGATATTGTACCCCAGGATTCCGAGCTTCTGCATGTGGAAGCCGACGATTGCGCCGCCCCGGTAGGTCGCCCCATGCGTGCCGATTCGCGCCCAGTTGGCGAGCGCTTGGACGGCCCCGTGAGGCCCGTAGGGGAGCAGCGCCACCATCGTCACCCCGCAGGTGGTGGCGACTCCTGCCGCCAACGCCTTCCACTGACGCCGCACTGCGAAGTACACCAGCACAAGACCGGGGAAGACCTTGAACGCCGTGGCGAGCCCCACCCAGACGCCGGCCCGGCCCGTTCGCGCGCCCGAGAGATCGACCGCGGCGGCCACGAGCAGGGCGAGCAGGATCGATTCGATGTTGAGGTGGTGAAAGTTGTTGTGGACGGGGAAGAGGATGACGGCGAGGGCGAGGAGCGCCGGGCGCCATCCCCAGCGTCGTCCGGATTCGTGCACGCTCCAGGCGAGGGCAGCGATACCGAGCCCGCTCCACAGGGCCTTGGCGAGCGTCAGGCTGGTTCCGGCGATCAGCGCGAACGGACCGACGAGCAACAGGGCGGCCGGCGGCCACCACGAGCCCTGTCCTGGGGGGACCACGTTCACCATATCGCCGTGCAACAGCAGCTTGCCCTGGCCGATCTCGGCCACGATGTCGCCGCCCTTGTGGACGCCGAGCGGGATGACGATGCAGGCATACACGCCGAACAGCGCGAAGAACGCCACGCGCTGCCCTCGCGTCAACGGCGCCGCTGCCCGAGCGGCCGGCACCGGCCGTTCGCTAGGCCGATCCGGGCTGGCGATCACTCGCGGGCGATAGTGGGGAGTGGTGATCCCGTTCGCCGATGTGCTGTGGCTCGGGGATTGGCACTGCGATCGGATCGCTGGGGCGGCACATGCTCTTGGCCGGGACCAGGGTGACGGTCACGCCTGGAGGTCATGATCCCACATTATCGCGCGGACGATCCGTGAGCAACGGCCATCGAGACCGAGCGACCGCGAGCTTCAGGCCCGCGCACTGGCCTACACTGTCACAAAGACCACGGCTGAGTCGTTCCACCACACGGTCTTGTGACTCCAATTGCCCGGTCGGAGAAGCCGCTCACCATCCTTGAATTGACGCACGCCGGGGATGTTGCCGGCTCCACGACGCTGATTTTCAGTATCAGCCAGCGTCTGGCTGCGTCGGGTCACCGCGTGCTCGTGGGTTGCCGGCCGGAGGCGTTGCTGGCCCGGCTCGTCCGAGACGCCGGTCTGGAACATGTTGCGCTCGATTTCCGACGGTTGACCCCGCTCGCCCGCTCGCTCGCCGACGTCATCGCCCTCCAGCGCGTGGATGTTGTGAACAGCCATGAAACCCGCGACCGTCGCGCGCTGGCGTGGCTGCGGTGGCGACGGCGCCTGCCCCAGCCCTTCGTCGTCACTCGTCACACCATGCCACTGACATCGCCTCCTGAACTCATGGCCATCGGACTCACAGCGGACCGTACTATCGCGGTGAGCCATGCGGTTGCTCGCGGGTTGCGTCGGCGGCTCTACCCTGGGGCGCGACTGCGCGTGGTACCGAACGGCATCGACCTTGCGCGCGTGGACGCAGAGCCAGGGTCGGAAGCTGTCGCCGAGGCGACCAAGGTACTCGGGGACGTCGCAGGCCGCCCCGTGATCGTCGTCCTCGCGCGTCGCAAAGACCAGCATATTCTGCTCCGTGGACTGGCTGTCCTCCAACGGCCGGTCGTCGTCGCGTTCGTCGGCATCGAAGCCGACGCCCAGCTCCAGGAGTTGACCCGTCAGATCCCGGCGTGCCATCGGGTGGTCTATGTCCCGTTCAGCAACCTGGGTCAGACGTTCTACCGTCTGGCCACCGTGGCGGCGCTGCCGTCCAGGATCGAGGGACTCTCCCTCTCGCTCCTCGAAGCCATGGCGCAGGGCCTCCCTGTGGTCGCGTCGGACGCAGGAGGGAACCCAGATCTGATCGACCCGGGCGAAACAGGGCTGCTCGTTCCCCCGCTCGAGCCACGGGCCTGGGCCGAAGCAATCGAGCGGCTGCTTGGCGATCCGGGCTTCGCGGCGAGACTCGGACTGGCGGCTCGACGCTTGGTGCGGCGTGACTTCACACTGGATCGCACCGTCGAGCGTACTGAGTGCGTCTACCGCGAAGCGTTGACGCGGCGGCTATCGTCTTAGGATGACGTCCTCCCCGGGAGGAAGCCTGTTGCTCGCGTTTAACTTCCCCCCGGAGGGGGGCGGGATCGCGCGCATGATGGGGGAGTTGGCGCTGCGCTACCCCGCGGGGTCGCTCCTCGTGTCGACCGGTCTCCATCCCGGCAGCGGCCCGAGTGATGCGCGCTTCCCCCAGCCGATTGACCATGTGGGTATTCGCGCGTCACGGCTGCGCACGATCAATGGGCTGGTGCTTTGGACACGACGGGCGACCCAGCTGGTACGCCGCACGCAGCCGGGATTCGCGTGGTGCGCCGAGCTGAAGCCAGCCGGCTACCCGGCGAGCTGGCTCCAACAACGCCACGGGCTGCCCTACGGCATCGTCGCCCACGGTGCGGAATTGCTGCTGCTCGAGGCGAAGGTCCGTCGTTCCGCCTTCAAGCGCTGGACGGCCCGCCAGCTGCTCGGACGCAGCGCGGTGGTCGTGGCCAACAGTCGCTGGACAGCCGACCTCGCCCAAGCCGTCCTGCGCTCCGTCGGCTGTGAGGCCCTCGCCGCCGACGTGCGGGTGGTTCCTCTGGGCACGACCCCGACGCGCTTCCGGCCCGGGCTCGATACGACCGAGGTGAAGCGGAAGTATCAGTTGGATGGTGGGCCGTTGCTCCTCACCGTTGCCCGACTGGACTATCACAAGGGGATCGATACGGTGATCCGGGTGCTTCCGGCCGTGCGCGCCGCATATCCGACGGCCCGATATGTGGTGGCAGGCGTCGGAGCCTATGCGCCGTTTCTGGAGCGGCTGGTTGCCGACCTGGGCCTCGGCGACGCGGTGCGCTTCCTCGGGTTTGTCCCGGATGACGAACTCCCGGCATTGTACAACCTGGCCAGCCTGTTTGTGATGGCATCGCGGCGCTACGAGCTCCTGGTCGAGGGATTCGGGATCTCCCTGCTGGAGGCCTCGGCCTCCGGTTTGGCGGTCATCGGCGGCCGCACCGGGGGAGTTCCCGAAGCGGTCAGCGATGGAGAGACGGGGATTCTCGTGGACCCCGACGATCCGGACGCCGTGGCGGAAGGGATCAAGCAGCTGCTCGGAAACAAGGAGCTCCGGATCCGAATGGGCACCGCTGGTCGGCGCGCGGTGGAGAGCTACTACAACTGGGATCGCGTCGCCCGCGACTTCATGGAAATCGATAGAGAGTTCCGGCTGACTGCGCGCTGACCCCTGGTCAGCGGCGCTGGGACTGCTCGGCTACCCTCCCGGCTTGGGCGCCGGTGGCGCTGCCGGCGGCTGGGCGAAGTTGAAGCAATCGGACATATCATCAGCCTGTCCGTCGCGCGCATTCAGCGACGGGAGTCTGAACGTAGTCTCGCAGAACCTCAACAGGCTCACGTGCGAGTAGAGGACGCTCGAGATGTGCCCCGCCTTGACGTAGGGACTGAGTACCAGGCAGCCGACGCGGGTGCCGTAACGGAATTGCGTCCTGTTCCACGCCGGGTGCGAGCCGTCGTCCTTCCAGGATTCGACATTCGGCGGATCGACGTGGTCAAACCAGCCGCCCCAATCGTCCCACGTGATGAAGATGACCGTCTTGGGCCACAGACCGCCCCGCACCACGGCGTTGACCTGTTGCACGGTCCACTCCATGCCATGGGTCACGTCGCCTGCGGGCGGAGGGTCGCCGTCGGGGGGATGCTCGCTCGCATCGTGGGGGGCGTACACCCAAGAGACGGAGGGTAGGTGCCCGGCTGCTGCGTCCTTCGCGAACTGCTCGGAGGTGAAGGCCCTCCGCCCGCGGAGGTCCGTGACGAAATCGAAGGCGTAGCCGCCATAGTTGGCCCAGGTGAGCTTCGCTTTCTCCAGACGCATGGGCAGCGACGGCAGCTTGAACAGCGGCGCGCCCACCGGCAAGCGATAGCGCGTGGGGTTGGAGATGATCGGAGAGGCGGCCGTGATCAGCATCAGATGATTCGGGGTGGACGGTCCCGCGACGTCGGTGAAGTAGTGATCACACAGGGTGAACTGTCGCGCATAGGCGAAGTAGGCGGGGATGTCCTGCTCGGTGAATTGCGCGCGTACCGCGGTCGTGTGGCGCGTGAGCCACGCCCCGTGGCGGTGGTCGGGATCCTGCGCCGGTGGGTTGGGCGAGTGGGGTAACAGGGCGCCGTTGGCCCCGGAGAAAGTCCCGAAGTAGTTGTCGAAAGAGTGATTCTCCTTGATGATGAGCACGACGTGGTCGACCGGTCGAGCGTGCGGCCGGTGATGACGTCGACTCCTGGGGGGAGCTTTCACGCGGGCCGGCTTCTTCTTGGTGGGCATCGGCACCTCCCTCGCAAGCGGAACTTCGCCTCGGCAACCTGCGTTGTCACGTCTCGAAAGTCTCCGTAGCATGCACCGTGTCAGCCAGAAGCCAAGGGGTCCCAACCCATGGACATCCTCCACGCCATCGGCAACACCTCCATTGTTCAACTGCGCAGCATCGTTCCACCGAATTGCGCGGACATCTTCGTAAAGCTCGAGTGGGAGAACCCCACCGGCAGCATGAAGGACCGGATGGCGCTGGCCGTGATTGCGCGGGCGGAGCAGGACGGTCGGCTGAAGCCCGGAGACACCGTCGTCGAGTACACCGGGGGCAGCACGGGGGCCTCGCTGGCGCTGGTGTGCGCCGCCAAAGGCTACCGTCTCCAGATCGTCACCTCCGATGCCTTCAGCCAGGAGAAGCGGGATCACATGGCGGCGCTGGGGGCGGAGCTGACGCTCGTCCCGAGCGAGGGAGGCCTCACCACCAGGAAGCTGATCCAGGACATGATCGAGGCGGCCCGCACGTTGAGCCAGGAGCCGCACACCTATTGGATCGACCAGCTCAACAACCAGGACAGCATCGCGGGCTACCACTCGCTCGGCGAGGAGATCTGGAGTCAGACGAAGGGGGAGATCGACGCGTTCGTGCACTCCGCCGGCGCGGCGGACTCCGTGCGTGGGGTCGCCACGGTGCTGAAGCGATACAAACCGGGCGTCACGATCGTCGTCGTCGAGCCTGCGGAGTCCTCGGTTCTACTGGGAGGGCCGCCGGGGGCGCACCGGATCGAGGGCATCGGGATCGGCCGCACACCGCCACTCTGGGAGCCGGCTCTCGTGGACGACATCCTGCCGGTCAGCTCGGACGACGCGGAGCGCATGGCGCGGCGCCTCGCGCGTGAGGAAGCCCTCTTCGCAGGGACCTCATCCGGCGCGAACGTCGTCGCCGCGATTCAGGTGGCCGAGCGGCTGGGGCCGGGCGCCACGGTGGTCACGCTGATGGTCGATTCTGGCCTGAAGTACTTGAGCACCGGCGTGTACAGAACCCGGTTGTGACCCGGGGGTAGCGGATGCCGGGGATGCAAATGCGGTAGCGCGCGTCCTGGTCCACTTCGTGCAACAGGGTGCCTATCGCGCCAAGTAACCCACTGCTATGCTACCGCGCCCCATCCGTCGTGGCGGCCGTTGTTGGGCGCCTGCCACACACACGGGTAGGGACCGTCAAATGCACGGAGGCCCGCCGTGAATCGTGCTCCCCGGATCATGGCCGTCGCGCTGATCGGCGTGCTGGTCACGTGCGTCGACAACCCGGCACCGACTTCCTCCACCGATCCGGGTGTCGAGACCTCAGCGGCGCTTGTTGCTCCTCGGATCATCCATTCGCTGCTGACATTCGGAACGAACATCGTCAATCAGAAGGTCTACACCACCACCTCGATCACCCCCGCCCCCAACGCGCTCATCACGGTCGCCGTGCTGGGGCACAATTCATCCAGTGCCGCCGCCAGCCCCACGCTGTCGGGTGGCGGTATGGCGGCCTGGACAGAAGTGGCGTCCATCACTTTCGACGCCGTGGCCACACCCCACAAGCGGCTGACGATTTTCCGGGCCATGAGCGCTTCGCCCGGCAGTGGCCCGCTCACGATCACGTTCAGCAGCAGCCAATCCGATTGCCAGTGGATCATTTCGCAATGGGACGGTGTGGACATCACCGGCGTCAACGGAGCGGGCGCCATCGTGCAGACCGGCTCGAACAGCGCCGATGCGGTGACCGGCCTGGCGGTGACGCTCGGTGCGCCGGCGGACGCCAACAACGTCGCCTACGGGGTCTTCGGCGTGAGCAAGAACGCGCTGGCCGTCACCCCCGGCGCCGGCTTCACCGAGATCGCCGAACAGCCCTCGGGCGAGAGCACGCCGGCCGATCTCGAAGCGGAATGGACCACCAACGACAATACGATCGATGCGAGCTGGGCGGCTCTGAACGGCGCCGGGCTTGGTGTCGAGCTCAAGGCCGCCACGGCCGGTGGCGGTGGTGGCGGCACCGTTTCCGCCTCCCAATCTACGGTCGATGCGACTCCGGGGTCGATCACGGCCGGCGGTGCGGCGTCCACGATCACCGCCACGGCGAAGGACGCGAGCGGCAATGCCATCAGCGGGGCGACGGTCGTGCTGTCGGCTACCGGAACAGGAAACACGTTGACGCAGCCGGCGGGCACCACCGATGCCAACGGCGTCGCGACGGGCACGATCAGCTCGACGATGGCGGAGTCCAAAACCGTCTCGGCCAAGATCAACGGGACGGCGATCACACAGACCGCAGCGGTCACCGTGACCGCCGGACCGGTATCCGCGAGCCAATCGACCGTCGCCGCCGCGCCGACCGCGATCGCCACCGGGGGCGCGACCTCGACCATCACGGTGCGGGCGTTGGACGCCAGCGGGAACCCGATCAGTGGCGCCACGGTCGTCCTCACGCAGACGGGGAGCATGAGCGTGCTCACGCAACCCGCGGACACGACCAACGCGAGCGGCGTGGCGACCGGGACGTTGACCGCGACGATGCAGGAGACGACGATCGTCTCGGCCACGATCGCCGGCACGGCGATCACACAGACCGCGTCGGTGACGGTGGGGAGCCAGGCCGCGGCGGACATCACCCATACGCTGCTCACGTCGGGCAACAACGCGGTGAACCAGAAGGTCTACAGCACCGCGGCGATCTCTCCCGCGCCGAATGCGCTCATCACGATCGCCGTGCTGATGCGTCGCTCGGGCGGGGTGCTCAGCCCCACGATCACGGGCGGCGGCATGTCGGCGTGGGCGCCGGTGGCGAGCGTGGACTTCGACACCCAAGGGGCGCCCACCAAACGCCTCGTCGTCTTCCGAGCGTTGAGCGCCTCCCCAGGCAGCGGCCCCATCACGATCACGTTCAGCGGCAGTGTGTCCAACGTGCAGTGGATCGTGTCGCAGTGGAACGGCGTCGAGGCGGGCGGCACCAACGGCTCGGATGCGATCGTACAGGCCAGCTCGGGGCGCAGCGATGGCGCGACCAGCCTGGCGGTCTCGCTCGGCGCTTTCGCCGCCGGCAAGGACGTCGCCTACGGCGTCGTCGGCGTGGCGAAGAACGGCCCGACCGTCGCTCCCGTCGCCGGGTTCACCGAGATCGCCGAGATGTCGTCCGGAGAGACCTCGGCGCTGCAGGGCGAGTGGGCGACCAACCAGAACGCGGTCGGGGCGAGCTGGGGCAGTTCCACGAAGGCGGGGATCCTGGCCGTCGAGATCAGAGCGGGCAATGCGGGACCCGTGGTGCCGGTGGCGACGGTCGACGTCAGCCCCCCTTCGGCGATCGTCGCGGTGGGAGGCACCGTGCAGCTCAGCGCATCTCTCAAGGACGCCGGAGGCGAGCCGTTGACGGGCCGCACCGTCACCTGGACGACGGATGCGGCTGCCATCGCCGATGTCTCGTCAACCGGTCTCGTCACCGGCAAGGGAGCTGGTGGGCCGGTCACGATCACGGCGACGAGTGAGGGGGTGTCCGGGACGGCGAGCGTGACGGTCACTTCTACGGCGGAACCAGTGGCCTCGGTCGAGGTCCTCCCCACGTCGGCGAGCGTCGTGGTCGGCGGCACGGTACAGCTCACCGCCACGCCCAAAGACGCCGCAGGCCTGCCGCTGACCGGACGCACGGTCACCTGGGGCACCAACGCATCCGGGGTGGCGACGGTCTCGGCGTCGGGCCTCGTCTCGGGCGTGGCCGCAGGACCGACGACGATCACGGCCACGAGCGAGGGCAAGAGCGGGACGGCGAGCGTGACGGTCTCGACGGGTGGGACGTCCGCCCTGGTGGGTCAGTGGTCGG
>JBGPHP010000044.1:0-17709 GCA_041484445.1 Gemmatimonadota bacterium | reverse complement strand
GTCCTTCCACCCGAACCGCCCCACGGCGGTGTGGCCGGGGGCCTCGACGATGGGGACGGCGAGCGCCTGGCCGTGGATCCGGCCGTGGGTCGACTGGCGCTGGTCATGGGCGATGTCGAGCAGCGTCTGGTCGGCGACCGCCTCCACGAATCCGTCGCCCAGGACGTTGAGCGAGGCGCGCAACGTGCGGATCGTCTCGGAGTCGGGGACGCGCTCCTGGATCTCGCTGTCGGGAAACGCCGCGTTGGGACAGATCGCCCGGTCGTTGATGAGCGTGCGGTTCAGCACGCTATCGGTGCCGCGGCCGATCGGGATGTCGGGGTTGCGAAACCGCCCATCCGGGCCGAGGTGTCCCACACGCAGCTCGGTGACCTGGCTCGCCCCGCCCGATGTCGGGTTCTGGTGACATTCGCGGCACGACTGGGCGTTGTAGATCGGACCCAGCCCGTCGTCGATTTCTTCCACGTCGTCGAAGGCGACCTGATCCGCCTGGTGCACCGAATCGTGTACCAGGCCGTTGCTGCGGCCGTCGAATCCGGCGAGCGCGTCCGGCCCCGATGGCGGCGGGGGCGGCGGAGGAGGCGGCGGGTTGCGCTTGTTGCAGGCGAAGCACAGCAGGACCAGCGGGGCCAGCCACGACAGGCGGTGCGTATGGGCCATAAGGTCCTCGAGGAAACGATGTGAGAGGTGAGCGCTGTCACTCACATAGTGGTGGCGGCGGACGACACGGTCAAACCAGTTACCCCATACCCCGCGCGGGGGTCTCCTCACGGGTACGCAATCGATACTCGACTCGGAGGAAGCCCATGCGAACACGTCTTGCCTTGCTCGCGAGCGCGCTCGTCTTGCTCACCAGCTCGGCTGCACTTGCCCAGAACCCCGGTGGAGGTCCCGGCCCGGGCGGATTCGCCGCCCGCCGCATGCAGCGGCTGCTGCAGGGCATCACGCTGACCCCCGAACAGCAGGCGAAAGTCGACTCGATCACGGCCCGCTACGGCGCGCAGATGCCCCCGTTCACCCCGGGCGTCTTTCCCGACTCCGCCACGCGGGCCAGGATACGGGATCTGAATGGCAACCAGGATGTCGAAATACGGACGGTGCTGACGCCGGACCAGCGGAAGGTCTGGGACGACAACGTGGCGCAGCTGCGCGCCCGGATGCAGCAGCGGGCGCCGGGGAATCGCTAGCCCGCAGATTCCGGCTGCTCGTCCGGGTCGTCCGCAGTAAGTTGAGACATGCCGTGCGGAACCCGGACAGCAGTCGGCGTGGGAGCGCTCTGTGTCGCGCTCGGCCTCGGCGTGCCGCTGGGCTCCCTCGCGGCCCAATGCCCTGATGGCTCGGCGCCGCCGTGCCGCTCCCGCGCTCCGAGCGGCGGCGCCACCACCGTCGCGATCCTCTACTTCGACAATCTCTCGCCCGACACCGCGGACGCCTACCTCGCCGACGGCGTCACGGAAGAGCTGATCGTGCGGATCGGCGCGGTACCCCGCCTGTCGGTGAAGTCGCGCTACGCGGTACGCCGCTTCCGAGGTCAGCCGGCCCGTGATCCAGCTGAGCTTGGCCGTGAGCTCGGCGTCACCTTTCTCGTGACCGGGGGCGTCCGTCGCGCGGGCGATCACGTGCGCGTGACGGTGGAGTTGATGCGGGCGGGAACCGGCGCCCGGGTCTGGGGCGACGTCTACGACCGCAGCGAAGGCGATTTGTTGTCGCTCCAGACCGACCTCGCTCGCGACCTGGCCGGCGGCATCATCGGCCGGCTGGCCCCGGCTGACCAAGCCCGGTTGGCCACCCTCCCGACGCGCAACGCGGCCGCGTATGAGCATTACCTGCGCGGCAACTTCGCGCTCGCACAGCGCTCGCCGGCGGCGACCTCGCGGGCATTGGGAGAATTCCAGGCAGCCCTCGCGCTCGATCCCGATTTTGCGGCCGCGCGGGCCCGCGCGGCGTTCGCCTACGGCCTGTTCTTCGCATGGGGGTGGCGGCATCCGGACCTTCCGGTCGACAGTATCCTCGCCCGTGGAGTGGCGGCAGCGGGAAGGGCGCTGCAGCGGGATTCGAGCTCGTCGGAAGCGTGGATGGCGTACGGCATGCTGCTGTGGCTACAGCAGCCTGCCACCTACACGGGGATGTTGGATGCGATGCGGCGCTCCGTCGTGCTCGATCCGGGGAACGCGGAAGCGGAAAACCTGCTCGGGGTCATACTGTTCAATCTGGGACAGGATTCAGCCGCGGCGGAGTCCTTCCATCGCGCACTCGCCATCGAGCCGGGGAGGCCGATCTCGCTCATGCGCCTGGCGGAAATCGCATGGACGGCGGGCAGGGACGCGGAGGCCCTGCGGTTACTCGACAGTACCGTAGGAGTGGCGCCGACCTTCTACTTCGCCTACGTGGACCGGGCGTGGGTGCTCCTGCACGCTCACGACACCGCCGCCGCGCGAACGAACGCGGAGACCGCCCTCCGACTGGCCCCGGAGGAATTCGAGACGGGCCGGGGGGTGTTGGCCGCGGTACAGGCGTCCGCAGGAGATACGCTGCCGGCGCGGCTCGCTCTGGACAGCCTCGTGGGTGCGCTCGATCGCACCGGGAAGGTCGACCAGATCCAGGTCTTCAATGTGGCCATGCCCCTGGTGCTGCTGGGCGACACGGCGCGCGCGCTCGATCTCATCGAGCGTGCTCGGCCGCGCCGCGCCAGGCTGTGGGCGAGTCTGCGGTGGCCGGAGTTCGATCCGCTTCGCGCCTCGCCACGCTTTCGTCGGGTCGTCGCAGAAGCGAGCCCCACGCGCGCAGGGCCATAAGACCGTGTTCGGTTCCTTCATATTGATTGCCGGGCAAATCGCCCTGTCCCAAAGCGATTCGCTTGCCACCCTGCGCGCGGCGCGGCGGGCGCAGGCGGAGTTCGAGCGGCAACGCCGCGCGCTCGCGCCCCGCGCCATGTCGCGCTCCAGCGGACCATGCGACGAGCGGATCGGGCGATTCTGCTACTGGCATGATGGGGAAGGGAGCGACGCGCCGCCCGAGCCCGGAACGATCGCCGCTGCCCGCGCTCGCCTGATCGAGCGGCTCGACAGCGCAGCAGCCCGGGTCCCCGGAGATGCCTGGGTCGCGGGGCAGCGGGTGCGCTACCTCGTCGAGGGCGGCCGCACCGACGCGGCGGTGGCCGCCGCCCGGAGCTGCGGCGGCGCACCGTGGTGGTGCCAGGCGCTGGAAGGGCTCGCGCGGCACGCGGCCGGGCAGTTTGTGGCCGCGGACAGCATCTACGCCGCCGCCCTGCGTGACATGCCGGCGGACGAGCGCTGCCGCTGGATCGATCTCTCCCCGATCCTCGCGGGCCCCTTGCGGCAACGGTTTCTCGCGCTGGGATGCGATGCGCGCGCGGCGTTCGCGGCGCGGGTCTGGTGGCTGTCGCAGCCGTTGTACGCGCATCCGGGGAACGACCGCCGCACCGAGCATTGGGCGCGGCTCACCATGGTGCGGTTGCTCGCGGGAGCCGCTTCGGCGTGGGCGCTTCCGCCGGCCGACGACCTGCGCGAGCTGATCGTGCGTTACGGGTGGCCCGAGGCCTGGTCGCAGGGTCCGCTGGAGCCGGGTGACGTCACGCCCCTCATGGTGGGGCACGAGCGCCAGCCGTCCTACCACTTCCTGCCGGACGTCCTCCCGACCGACGACACCACCCCGGTCCCCCTGGCGACGTGGACCCTGGCGCCCGCGTTGACGCGGGAGCGCTACGCGCCGGTGTACGCCGACCGGTTCGAGATGCTTTCCCCCGATCTCGCGGTTTTCCATCGTGGCGAATCGACGCTGGTGGTCGTCGCCTACGATGTCACCCGGGATACGCTGTTCTCGGGACGGCGCCTCGATGCGGCCCTGGCGCTCGCTGCGGACGAGCGCGCTCCGGTCGTGCTGGCGCAGCGCTCCGAGGCGCCGACCGCCGGTGTGATCGTGGCCGTGGCGTCCGGGACTCCGCGGATCGCGAGCTTCGAGGTGACGGCCGACTCGCCCGCGCACGCCGCGCGGGCCCGCGTCGGCATCGCGCCCTGGGATCCATCCCGCCCGGGTCTCTCGCTCTCCGACGTGCTGACGTTCGAACCCGCGGACTCCCTCCCCGCGGAGCTGTCCGACGTGCTCCCGCTGGTGCGCGGTCCGGCCCGCGTGCAGCGCGGTGGCCGCATCGGATTGTACTGGGAGCTGTACGGCGTCGCTCCATCGGGGGAGACCCTGACCGCCCGGGTGACGGTGGCGCCGGCGCGAACCGGCTGGCTGCGGCGGCTTGGAGGATGGCTCGGATTGGGGGCCCGTTCCCGGGAGACGCGGCTCGAGTGGCAGGAGGGCGGCCGGCCGCAGGGCGGGATCGTACGCCGATCGCTCGTGGTGGATCTCGCGACGCTCACCCCCGGTCACTACCGCATCGAGCTCACCGTGGCGACGCCCCAGGGCGGCAGCCGAGCCGCCTCACGCGATCTCGAGGTCCTCTAACGCATCTCTTAATAGAAAAGGCGAGGAGGTCTCCAGCGCGGGAGGCACGCGGTTGTTCGGTTGGATAGTGCACGTCGACGCGTTCGCGGGCGACGTACCCGCGGCGATCTGGAGTGACGCCGACCACACGCAATAGCCTGGTTGCGGGCGCCCCCGGCCTCTGGCGATATTGTCGCCCTCCCGGCGGTATCGTCTAGGGGACCAGGACGGAGCCCTCTCAAGGCTCAAACACGGGTTCGAATCCCGTTACCGCTATGACGTATTCCCTCGACGCCTCTTCTCGACGTAGTATTGCACTTCCTGCCCCCATCGTCTAACGGTTAGGACACCACTCTTTCAAGGTGGGAACAGGGGTTCGATTCCCCTTGGGGGCATGTCCCATGCGCCTGCTGATCGTCGAAGACGACGCCGAGCTCGCGGGGCTGCTGCGCGATGGCCTGGCCAAGTCGCGGATCGACGTCACGCTGGCCGCCAGCTTCGCGGAGGGCGCCGAGCGGGCCCGCCACGGCGCCTTCGACGTCGTGCTGCTGGACGTCATGCTCCCCGGTGGCTCGGGGTTCGACCTGTGCCGCCGGCTCCGTGACGAAGGCGATCCCACGCCCGTCCTGATGCTCACCGCCATGGACGCCGTGGACGACCGGGTGCGCGGTCTCGAAGCCGGCGCCGACGATTACCTCCCCAAGCCGTTCGCATTCCCGGAGCTCCTCGCGCGCATCAAGGCGCTGGCCCGCCGGCGCCCGGCGCTGACGCCGGCGCAGGTCTGCGTCGCCGATCTCGAGGTGGACCTCGCGGCGCGCACCGTCCGCCGCGCCGGCCGGCCGATCGCGCTCACCGCCAAGGAATTCACGCTGCTCGAGCTGTTCGTGCGGCACCCCGGGCGCGTGCTCGACCGCACCACGATCACGGCGCACGTGTGGGACGACAACCACGACCCCTTCGCTAACCTGCTCGAGGTGCTGGTGCGCCGGCTGCGCAGCAAGATCGACGACGGTTTCGAGCCCAAGCTGATCACTACCCTGCGGGGCGCCGGCTACCGCTTCGGACCATGAGCGCCGCCCTCCGGCCCATCTCGGCGCATTCACTCGCCCGGCTGCGGCTGCGTCTCACGCTGTGGTACGGCGGCGTATTCACGCTGATCCTCGTGCTGCTGGGCGGGGGAATCTTCCTCGCCGTCCGCCGCCAGCTGGCGCGGCAGCTCGACGCATCGCTGCGAACCGCGACGGCGGCGTTGCAGCGGGCGGCGCGGATCCGGGAGGTCGAGCGCGCGCGCGCCTCGGGACCCGTGGTGGATGCGGTGGCCGAGCTGCACATCCCCGATCGGGACCTGTATCTGCTCGACGCGAACGGCGCGCCGATCAGTCCCCCGGACGCGGCCGATTGGATTCGCGCGGCAGCGCAGCAGGCGGCCCCGAGCCGCCCGCTGGACCTCGATATCAACCTGCCGCATGAACGGGAGCTGCGGCTGCACGCCGAGCGCTTTACCAGCGCCACAGGGGTCGCCTACGTGGCGGTGGCCGTCACGGACCGGCTGGAGCTCGAGGACCGCTACGCATCGCTGATCGAGGTGTTCTCGGCCGCGGCGCTCGTAGCCTTGCTGCTGGTGGCGGGTGGTGGGTACGTGCTGGTGCGCCAGTCCACGGCCCCCGTCGAGCGCTCGATGGAGCAGATGCGGCGGTTCATGGCCGATGCGGCCCACGAGCTGCGGACGCCGGTGACGTTGCTGCGCACGCGCGCTGACGTGGCCCTGGGTCAGGAACGGGCGGCGCAGCGGGACACCGAAACGTTACAGGCGGTGGGAAGGGAAGCCGAGCGGATCGGTGCGATCGTGGGGGACCTGCTCACGCTGGCGCGCGCCGACGCCGGAGAGCGTCCGGCGGTGCGGGAGGTCGTCTACCTCGACGATCAGGTGGCCGACGCGGTCGAATCGATCCGCGCCCTGGCGCAGCGGGCCGGGGTCGCCCTGGAAGTGGGTTCGTTCGAGGAGGCGCCCATCACGGGCGACCCGGTGCTGGTGCGGCGGCTGCTCCTGATCCTGCTCGAGAACGCAGTCAAGTTCACGCCTGCACGCGGCCGCGTGCGGCTCGACGTCGCGGTCCGCGACGGACAGCGCTCGGTGGTGATCGCCGATACGGGCACGGGTATCTCGCCCGCCGATCTGCCGCACGTGTTCGAGCGCTTCTTCCGGGGTGAATCGGCGCGGCAAGGTACGGAAGGTTCCGGGCTCGGCCTCGCGATCGCCCGCTGGATTGCGGACCTGCACGGCGCCAGCGTCGACATCCAGTCGGAGCCGGGGAAAGGGACTCGCGTCGAGGTGTCGTTCCCGGCATCCGTGTAAGGTCGCTGTCAGCTTCTCCCGCTACCTTGTTCGCCCCCATGCATCGGCGTCACCTCGTAATCCTCGTCCTGCTCGACGCCGCTCGGCTTGCCCCACTGGGCGCACAGGCCCAGCTCAACCTGGAGGACGCCCTGCGCGAAGCGCATGCGGCGAACGCCCAGCTGCCGCTCGCGGCCTTCGAAACGCGGATCGCCGCCGCGGCGCTGCGGGAAGCCCGTGGCGCGTTGGGACCGCGCTTCTCGCTCGACGGGGATCTTCACGGCGGCAGCCCGGCAGCCTATGCGGCGAACGACGGCCGTTTGCAGCTCCTGGCTGAGCAGCCGATCTACGACGGCGGCGCTCTGCAGGCGGGCGTCGCGTTGCAACGGGCACTGTCGAACGCAAGCCAGGCGCGCTACCGGCAGGCCGAGCAGGATCTCGATTTCGCGGTGCGCGTGGGATTCGCGCAGCTGCTCGAGCTGGACAGCGTCCTGGCCGTGCGCAACGAGGGGATTGCCCGGCTCCAATCCTACCGGGCCGCGATCGAGGCGCGGCGGGCCGCCGGAGAAGGAGTCGCCGCGGACCTGCTCCGGACGCAGGTGCAGCTCGGCCAAGCCGCGGCGGATCTCGCGGACGCCTCACGGCAGCGTGACCTGGCGCGACTGGCGTTGAACGATCTGCTCGGTCGCGACCCGAATGCGCCGCTCACCCTGACCGCTGGGGCGGTGCCACCGCCGGACACCGTGGTGGAAGGCTGGACGGGGGCGCCGGAGGTACGACAGGCGGAAGCGCGGGTTGCAGCGGCCCGTTCGGGCACGGTGCTCGCTGCCGCCGAGCGGAGGCCCCAGCTCGACCTGGTGGTCAACGCGGGCACGCAGTCCGCCTTCGGGAATTCGGGCAGCGCCTTCAACAACGGACAGGGACAAGGAGTGGAGTTCCTGCTCTCCTTTTCCTGGCCGTTGCTCGACGCCGGCGGTTACCGCGCGCGGCGCGACCAGGCGCGGCTCCAACTCGCCGCGGCGCAGGCGGGGGAGGTCGCCGCGCGACGCCAGGCGCGTCTCGCGTGGGCAGCGGCGCAGTCGGAGGTGGCCGCCCGCAATCGGGAGGTCGAGATACGCCGGCAGACGGCAGCCACGGCTCTGGATTCCTACCTCTCCTCGGAGAGTCTGTATCGCGGCGGCGTCGCCACGGCGCTCGAGGTCCTCGAAGCCTATGCGACGTGGATTGCGGCGAACGAGGCAGTAGCCGAGGCCGTGTTCAACCACCGCGTCGCGGAGGCAGCGCTGGTTCGATGGGGAACTCCCTGATGCGATGGATCTGGCCGGCGGTTCTGCTCGCCGCCTGCCGCGGGCGCCACGCAAACCAGGATTCCGCACCAGCGGATTCGGCGGGCGCGGGGGCGACCCCGGTCACCGTGGTGGAAGTCCGACTCGCGACGCTGGGCGTGACGGTCAGCGCACCCGGCCGGACGGACGTCCTCCGGCCGCTGCACGTTCGCGCTCCGTTCGCGGGGGCCTTGGCATCGTTGAGTGTCGCCGACGGAGACCGGGTGGCGGCAGGCGAGAAAATGGGCACGGTCGTGGCGCGGGCCAGCATCGCGGCGCTCGCGGGTGCTCGGGCCATGCTCTACGCGGCGAGCACCGATGCCGAGCGTACCGACGCGCAACGGGCGCTCGAGCTCGCAACCAGGAATCTGGTCGAATACCCGCTGCAGGCACCCGAGGCCGGGGTCGTGGTGTCGCACGCGGCCAATGCCGGTGATCTCGTCAACGACGGGGACGATATCCTGGTCATCGCTCCCGCCGGAGCGGTCGCCTTCATCGCCCAGCTGGTCCAGAGCGACCTCCCACGGATTCGGCCCGGCCAATCGGTCACGGTGGACCTCGCGGCGCATGCCACCCCGCTGCGCGGCAGGGTCCACGGCGTCCTTCCCGCCGCCTCGACGGAGAATCTCAGCGCCCCGGTGCGGATCGACTTCCTGGCCGGGGGCGGCGCGATCGGAACCGGGCTGTTCGGGACGGCCCGGATCACGGTCGGGGAGCGGCGGCAGGTGTCGGTAGTTCCGGAGGCGGCGTTGCTGCAGGACGACGTGTACGGCACCACGCAGGTGGCGGTCGTCGGCGCACCGCCGGATCGCCGCGCCCACTGGGTGAGGGTGACGTCGGGGGTGCGAGAGGCGGGACTCGTCGAGATCGTCACGCCACCACTGTCTCCGGGCACGCTCGTGATCGTGAGCGGCCAGGTGGGACTCCCCGAGGGGGCCCCGGTCCGCGTGCAGCCGTGAGCCTGATCGGCGCGGTGCGCCGGCGGGCCGCCGCCCTCTACGGCGTGCTGCTGCTTCTCACGATCGGCGGCATCTACGCGGCCGCCCGCCTTCCCGCGTCGATCTTCCCGTCGGTCACGTTTCCCATCGTCAAGGTGATCGCGGACGCCGGTGAAGAGCCGGCCGCGCGGATGATGCCGACGGTGACCCGGCCGCTCGAAGAAGCGATCCTGCGGGTCCCGGGCGTGCGCCTGGTCCGCTCGATCACGTCCCGGGGGTCGAGCGAGATCAGCGCGGAGTTCGCCTGGGGGACCGACATGCAGGTCGCGCTGCAGCGGGTCCAGGCGGAAACGCAGCGCATCCAGCCGGATCTTCCGGGGGAAACCCGGATCGACGTGGAATGGATGAACACGGCGATCTTCCCCATCCAGGGATACGCCCTCACCTCGTCCACCCGGTCGCAGGCGGAGCTGCTCGCCCTCGCCGAGTTCACGCTCAAACCGGCGTTGGTGCGGATCCCCGGCGTCTCCGAGGTGCAGATCCAGGGGGGTCGGCGGCGCGAGTTTCAGGTGTGGCTCGACCCGAGCCAGCTCGCCGCGCGGCGCCTCGCCGCCGCGGACGTGGTGGACGCCGTCCGCAGGAGCCACGCCGTCCTGTCCGCCGGGCTCGCCGAGCAGAACCACGAGCTCTACCTCACGCTGGTGGACGGCCGGGTGCAGGATCTCGCGGGGCTGGGTCGCATCGCCGTCCCCGTCGCCGTGGGGCCGCCGGCGACCCTCGCCGAGCTGGGTGAGGTGAAGGTGGCCGACGAGGTCTCCTACATCCGCACCACCGCCGACGGACAGCCGGCCGTTCTCCTGAACATCATCCGCCAGCCGTCCGCGAACACCGTCGCCATCGCCGATGGGGTGCAGCACCTGTTCCGCGAGCAGCCGCACCTGCTGCCGCCCGACGTGCGCTGGACCACGTTCTACGATCAGGCGCGCTTCGTGACGGATTCGGTGCATGGGACCCGGGACGCGATACTGATCGGCGTCGTGCTCGCGGCGCTCGTGCTGCTCGTGTTCCTGCGGACCTTCCGTCTGACGCTCGTGGCCGTCGCGGCGATCCCGCTCACCGTGGCGATCGTCGGTCTCGCGCTGGGGATCACGGGCCAGACGATCAACTTGATGACCCTGGCGGGCGTCGCGGCGGCGATCGGGCTCATCGCCGACGACGCCATCGTCGTCGTGGAGAACATCGAGCGCCACCGCGCCGAGGCCCGAGCGGGGGACCCGGTGGAGCAGGGGCTGACCGATCTGCTCCCCGCGATCGTCGGATCGAGCCTTTCCACCACGGTCATCCTGCTGCCGTTCGCCCTGCTGGCGGGCATCGTCGGCGCGTTCTTCAAGCCGCTTGCCCTGACGATGGCGTTGGCCCTGGGCGTGTCGTTTCTGGTCGCCGCGCTCGTCGTCCCGGTGACGATCGGCTGGCTCGGGCTCGGGAAGGAGCGGCCGGCCGGGCCAGCCGCGTCCCCCGAGCAGTCGTCCCGCTTCCTACGCGGCTACGAGCGTGTCGTCACGGCATGCATTCATCACGGCTGGCTGACCGCCGCCGCGCTGGGGGGCTGCATCGTCGTCATGGGGTTGCTGTACCGCGGCGTCGGCACCGATTTCCTACCCCTGATGGACGAGGGAGCGATCATCCTCGACTACTGGACACCTCCCGGCACGTCGCTGACCGACACCGACGCGATGCTCGACGAGGCCGAGAAGATCATCCGGGCGCTGCCCGACGTCACGAGCTACTCGCGGCGCACCGGGACGCAGCTGGGGTTCTTCATCACGGAGCCGAACCGCGGCGACTACGTCATCACGCTCAAGCCGCGTGGGGCGCGGCGCGACATCGAGACGGTGATGGACGACCTGCGGGTCCGCATCCAGGCGGCAGAGCCGGCCATTCGCACGGACTTCGGCCAGCTGCTGGAGGACGACATCGGGGACCTCACGGGCGGCGTCCCACAGCCCATCGACATCAAGATCTTCGGGACCGACCCCGCCCAGCTCCAGGCGAAGGCGCGCCAGATCGCGCAGATCCTGGACAGCGTGGGGGGGGTCGAAGACGCATTCGACGGGATCGTCATCGCCGGGCCGGCGCTGGATATCCGGGTCAATGCGTCCGCGGCGGCCCGCTATGGGCTCACGACCACGGACATCCACGCCGCCGTCGAGCCCGCCGTGACGGGCACCGTCGTGGACCAGGTCAGCGTGGGCGATCGCCTGTACGACCTGCGGGTCTTCACCCGGCACTCGGGTGCGTTGGGCGACCTGCCGGTGCGTGCCGCAGCGGCGCCGGCGGCCCTGATTCCGCTGTCCGCCATCGCGACCATCGGCACGGGGGCACCCGAGGCCGAGATCGACCGGGAGAACCTCAAAACGTTCATCGGGGTCACGGCGCGGCTGTCGGGCCGCGACCTGGGGAGTGCCATCGCGGACATCCGGAGCCGGATCGCACGGAACGTGCGGCTCGCGCCCGACATGTCCATCCAGTACGGTGGTCAGTACCAGCAGCAGGAGGACTCCTTCCGGGGATTGTTCTACGTGCTGCTGGGCAGCCTGGTGCTCGTCTCGCTGGTCGTGCTGTTCGAGTTCGGCGATTGGCGCGCGCCGGTCGTGACCTCGGCGTGCGCGATCGCGGTACTCGCGGGCGTGCTGCTTGCCCTGATCCTCACCGGACAGACCCTCAATATCTCGAGCTACGTCGGGGCCATCATGATGGTCGGCATCGTGGGAGAGAACGCGATCTTCGTGATCCACGAAGGGCGGCTCGAGCTGGGGCGGGGGACGGACCCGGTGGACGCGTGGGCCCGCGCCTCCCGCCGCCGGCTGCGGCCGGTCGCCATGACGGTCCTGGCGACGGCGTTCGCCTTGGCGCCGCTGGCGGTCGCGCTGGGCCACGGTTCCCAGCTGATGCAGCCACTTGCGATCGCGGTGATCGGCGGCTTCGTGCTGTCGGGTCCCGTCGTCCTCCTGGTGTTGCCGGCGCTGTATCGCCTGCTCGATCCGGCCGGGCGCCTGGGGAAGCATGCGGAGTTCCGGCTATGACCCACGCCGTTCACGGTTGCGCGTACCCTCTCAAGTGAGGAAACATGACGACGAATCGGATCGCGCTTGGCTTGGCTACTGTCCTGCTCTTCGGGGGTGGGGCAGCCGCGGCGCAACAACCCGCTGCCGATACCGGGCACAAGGCGGCGCCGGCGTACACGCGGGAGGTTCCCGACAGTCTGCGCGCGCAGGCGAAGGTGAGCGAGGATTCGGCGCGTGGGGTGGCGCTGGCGCATGCGCCGGGCGGCACGGTGCAGGGGCTCGAGCTGGAGCGCGAGCACGGGAGGCTGATCTGGTCGTTCGACATCAAGATCGCCGGGAAGCCCGGTATCACCGAAGTGAACGTGAACGCGCTCGATGGCAGCATCGTGGGCATCGAGCACGAGGCGCATTAGGCCGATGAAGGCTACGGGGGTACTTGCGATGCTCGTCGCCGGCGCGTGCGGTCGGTCGCGGGCACCGGCTCGCCCTGCCGTCGCTCCGCCCCCCATCGCGCACGTATTCGTCATCGTGCTCGAGAACCAGGGATACGAAACCACGTTCGGCGCCGGGACTTCCGCGCCCTACCTCGCCGACACGATGGTCGCGGCGGGCGCGCTCCTGCGCCAGTACTACGGGATCGGGCACTTCAGCCTGGACAACTACATCGCGCTGATCAGCGGCATCGCTCCCGATCACGAGACGCAGGGGGACTGCCGGACCTACCAGGACTTCACCGAGACGGGCATCGCGCCGGACGGGCAGCCGATCGGGCACGGGTGCATCTACCCGGCTCACGTGTCCACGATCGCCAACCAGCTCACGGCGCGGCACCGCACGTGGAAGGGATACATGGAAGACATGGGGAAGGATCCGCGGCGCGAGTCGGCCACCTGCGGTCATCCCCCGATCGGCGCCCCCGACGGGACGCAGCACGCCGCGGCCAACGATCAGTACGCGACCAGGCACGATCCCTTCATGTATTTCCACGCGATCATCGACTCGAGCGTCTGCCGCACGAACGTGGTGGCGCTGCACCGGCTGGAGTCCGACCTGCGGCTCGCCGACAGCACGCCGCACTTCTCGTTCATCGTGCCCAACCTGTGTCACGACGGGCACGACCGGCCGTGCGCCGACGGCGAGCCGGGCGGGCTCGTGTCGGCCGACGGCTTCCTCGCGCACTGGGTGCCGCTCATCGTGCACGCTCCGGCGTTCCGTGACGGGCTGCTTGTCGTCGTATTCGACGAGGCGGGGGGCGTGGATGCGTCGGCCTGTTGCGACGAGCCCTCGGGGCCGAACGTCGAGCATCCCGGCATCGCCGGTCCGGGTGGTGGACGCACCGGGGCGGTGCTCCTGTCGCCGTTCATCGCGCCGGGGACGGTTTCGGACCAGCCCTACAACCACTACGCGCTGCTGCGCAGCATCGAGGACGTGTTCGGCCTGCCGTATCTGGGCTATGCCGGACGACCGGGGTTGGCGAGCTTCGGCGCGGACGTGTATCGCAACGCGGCGGCACCGGTCGCAACTACTCGTACCGCAACGCCTCGATCGGATCAAGCCGGGCTGCTTGCCGCGCGGGCCAGATCCCGAAGAACAGCCCAACCACTGCGCTGAAGCAGAAGGCCAGGAGGATGGCGATGGGCGAGATGAGCGTATTCCAGTGCGCGAGCAGGGACAGGAGCATGGCGCCGAGCGTCCCCAGCACGATGCCGATCATGCCGCCCACCAGGCACAGCACCACCGCCTCGACCACGAATTGAAACAGGATATTGAGCTTCGTGGCGCCCATGGCCTTGCGCACGCCGATCTCGCGCGTGCGCTCGGTGACCGAGACGAGCATGATGTTCATGATGCCGATGCCGCCCACGAGCAGGCTCACGGCCGCAACCCCGGCGAGCAGGTACTTGAAGGTCTGCGTCGTTTGCTCGAGCGTCGCCAGCACGTCGCGCTGGTTGCGGATGCGGAAGTCGTTGTCGGCGCCGGGCCGGAGCTTGTGCTGACGGCGCAGCACCCGCTCGATTTCGATCATCGCGAGGGTCATGGAGTTGACGTCGACCGCCTTCACCGTGATGGTCCGGAGCCGGTCCGTGCCCATCAGGCGAAAGCGCGCCGTCTCGAACGGGACGAGGACGTCATCGTCGGAGCTGCCGGGGCCGGAGCCTTTCTCGCTCAATACCCCCAGCACGGTGAAGGGGATACCGCCGATCTGGATTTCCTGGCCGAGCATCGCGGGGCCTGCGGCGTGGAGCTGGGCGGGGATCGCCGCGCCCAAGACCGCGTAGCGGCGGCGCGCGGCGTTCTCGCCCGCGGTGAACATCCGGCCGGCGGTGAGCGGGTAGCTCCGGACGGTGACGAAGTTGGGCGTGGTCCCGATGATGTCCTGGTTGATGTTCTGGTTGCCATACTCGATTTGCATGCCGCGTTCCAGCTCGGGCGCGACGCCGTCGATGTAGCGTGCATCGCGCATAAGCGCGAGCGCGTCGGCATAGGTGAGTCGCACCGCGCCGCTGACGGCGACGCCGCCGCGAAAATCCTGTCCCGAGAATACGTTCAGGAGTGTGGGCCCGAGCCGCTGGATGCGGTCCTGCACCGCCTGCTGGGCACCGGAGCCGAGGGCGACCATCGTGATCACCGCGCCGACGCCGATGACGATGCCGAGCATCGTGAGCAGCGAGCGTAGTTTGTTGACCCTCAGGGCATCCAGCGCGACGCCGACCGTCTCGCCCAGCAGCATGTCTCACGGTACCGGAGTGGAACACCGCATGCCAGTGGCGACCCGATCGTGATCGCGCCTGTGTGGGGGTGGCTGGCCTTGGGATACGCCGTGGCGAGCCGGCTGGCCTACGTCCTGTACGTCGGGGTCGCGCTGCGGCGCCAGGAGCGCAGCCAGCACTTCACGCGAACCGTCGGGCAGGACGAGGGGTTCAGCCGTTTTCGGCGTATGGCGTCGCTGTTGATGACCAACGATGCGGTGGGTCTCCTCGCCGCGTGCCTCGTGGGCTGGCATACCCTGCCCGGTGGTTGGCCGCGGAGCGTGATGGTCGTATCCGGGACCCTCCTCGTGATCGTGGGCATCGTGGCGAAGCTGTGGGCCCGGACTACGCTCGGGGGCGACGCCTACTACTGGGCCAACTTCTTCGTGGACACTCCGGCGGTCACCCGGGTGCGCGCGGGCCCGTATCGGTTCTTCCGGAACCCGATGTACACGGTGGGCTACCTCCATGCGTATGGGGCCGCGCTCTTGGCGGCGTCGCTGCCGGGGCTCATCGCGGCGCTGTTCGCCCAGGCGGCCATTCTCGCGTTCCATGCGCTGGTGGAGAAGCCGCATTTCGATCGGTACCGCACCGTTGCAACGCAGTGAGCGGGCCGAGCCCTGATCCGGGACCGTCGGGGGATCGCACCGCACACAAACCGTGGTCTCCAACTGCGAGGTGGCGAATGTCTTCCATACTGCAGGGGATCCGTCATGCCCGACTGGGTGGACAGGTTCTCGTGATCCTTCTCTTGACGGCAGGGCCGGATGCGACCGCCCGCGGCCAGGTGCCACCGCCACCCAACTACAATCCACCCGCGGTGTTCAGCAACCCGACCGCCGTCACCAATCCCTACCTCCCCTACGGCAGCGTACGGCAGGACGTCCTGACTGGCATGGAGGGTGGCAAGGCCGCGCGCGTGGTGCGGACTCGCCTGTCGGGAACGCGGAGCTTCACGGTCCATGGCAAGGCGGTGCAGGCCATCATCATGGCGGATAGCGCCTTCGAAAATGGACAGCTGGTCGAGGTAGCCCTGGACTACTACGCGCAATCCGACGCCGGTGACGTGTACTACCTCGGCGAGGATGTAAACAACTACCGCGACGGCCAGGTGGCCAATCACGAAGGCTCGTGGCTGTATGGGATCCATACCGACAAGCTCGGCATCATGTTTCCCGCCTCTCCCGAGATCGGCCAGCGGTACCGCAGCGAGGACGTCGCCGGCATCACACGTGAGGACGATGAGGTCGTGTCTGTCAGCGAGCGTGTGACCGTCCCTGCGGGCACGTACCGCAACTGTGTGAAGGTTCAAGAGACGCTCAGCGATGGAGACATCGAATTCAAGGTGTACTGCCCGGGCACGGGCATCGTGCAGGAGAGCACAGTGGACGGGAAGACCGATCTCCAGTCGCACACGTGATACACGATGATCAAAGCCGTCGGGCCGATGTCGGGCAACGTCGCGGGGGTCGCACGACACGCGGGTGATCGGCATCACGCGCCGCGTGGTGGATGGGGACAACGCGGCGGGACCGCGCGGACCCTTTCGCAGCTGCACGGGTTCAAGGATCCGTTGGTACGTGCAGCACCAATCGCAGCGCCCGTCCGGTTCCCTCACAGCTTCCGGGCGCTCGTGACGGGCATATTTCGGAAGGAGATTTCCCATGAAATCCGTCGCCCCCTTCACCCTGGCCGCGTTGTTGCTGGTCGGGGTCGCAGGCGCGGCTGTCGCGCAGCAGTCCTATCCGTCCGACACGACGCACAAGCAGGCGTCGGTGCGGCGGACCGTTCCGGATTCTCTCCTGTCGCAGGTGAAGGTGAGTGAGGATTCGGCGCGGGCTCTGGCGCTCGCCCGGGTGCCGAACGGCACCTTGCAGGCGATCGTGCTCGAGCGCCGGCGCGGCAAGCTGGTGTGGTCGTTCGCGATTCGGGAGCCGGCGAAGTCGGCCAACACCGAGGTGTACGTGAACGCCATGGATGGCAGCATCGTGAATCCCACGCAGAAATCCTCGTCGTAACAGCCTGCCTGGCGGCGGTCGTGGGCCGTGGCTCGCGGCCGCCGCATCCGGCGCGTGCGGTTCCCTTGCGGAACGGGAGTGGCCTGACGATGTTTCCGCCCCGCGCGCCGATAGCTCAACTGGCAGAGCAACTGACTCTTAATCAGTAGGTTCTCGGTTCGATTCCGAGTCGGCGCATTGGACTTTGTGACAGCTCCACAGCAGTCTCGCCTTCCGATCTCCGCCGCGGCCAGCCTCCATGGCCTCGCCATCGCCGCGCTGTGCGTCGTCGCCGTGACCTGTCGAGCAGGCCTTCTGGGTAACGGCCCTCTCCTATTCGTCGATCCCGCCGCGCCCGACTCCCTCGCGGACTCGGCGCCGGTCGGGAGCACCGCCCCCCGCGTGGATACGATCAACATCGAGAACAAAGGCGACGGCGACCTCCGCTGGACCGCGCGCGCGCTGCACACGAGCCCGTGGCTGTCGCTCCAGCCGGACACGGGCACCGCCGGACAGACTGCACCGCTCCAGGTGCGCTCCGACCCGACGGGACTCGCGCTGGGCGTCTACCGGAACACGATCATCGTCGCCGCCACGTCGGGTGGCGTGCAGGCGGTGCCGGTCGTGTTCCGGATTCACCCGTAGGGTTGCGCGATCGCGGGACGATTCGTCATGGTGAACGTGGCCCTGAGGTTGAACCTGAAAAGGTCCGGCCGGCAAAATAGGATGGTGAGCGAAGTCTAGCCCGTCGACCGGAGAGGGCCCCGAGGCAAGTCGTGGACGTTCGATGCGTCCCGCTGCCGCGGGGCCTTTTTGCGTTGTACCACCATGCACCGAGGAGCGGTGC